>NZ_JFGV01000057.1:0-33207 GCF_000612035.1 Photorhabdus aegyptia
CACAATGTTTATCAGCGTTGTGTCGGTCAGTGGTGGCGCATTATAGGGAGTTCTTTGACGCTGGCAAGCATTTATTTGAAAAAAAACCTTCATTTGAAGATTTTTTCTTCAACGTGATGACATAAAGAACAAAAAGCCTATTTTTTGATGCCTTTAATTGCTTTAGGTAAGTCTGCAAGACTATTTATTATCAAATCAGCCGCTTGTTCAGCTTCAGTGGTAACGGGTTTACCTGTGCGAACCAATACCTTAGTGCCAATTTTTGCCAGAGTCGCAGCTTGCATATCTTCGAGTTTGTCACCAATCATAAAAGAAGCCGTCATATCAATACCAAGTTCCCTCTGCGCGTCCAGCAACATACCCGGCTGTGGTTTGCGGCAGTCACAACTCTTCTTATATTGTCCTTGAGTTGCATCTGGGTGATGAGGGCAATAATAGATGCCATCCAAATCCACACCACGGTCTGCTAGAGACCAATCCATCCATTCCGTCAGTTGCAAAAATTGATCTTCATTGAAAATGCCACGGGCAATACCTGACTGGTTTGTGACTAATACCAGTGCATACCCCATTTTTTTCAATTCAATCATGGCTTCAATGACACCATCGATAAATTGAAAATCATCTATTTCATGTACATAACCATGATCGATATTTATTGTTCCGTCACGATCTAAAAATACGGCAGGAATACCTTGTGTCACCCGATTGCTCCAAGAATGTAAGAAGCCCTCAGTATCGCACGATTTAGCCATGAATGAGAATGCAGCAATTAATTTATTCACAGTTGACTTAGACGTCTAGACACCTTAACATCCGATTCAACGGGTGGTTTGCTTTCTCAAAAATGTTCAAGCTATCAATTTTCAAAATTTTTATAAAAATAAATAAGAATAAAAATGATAAAACTGTCTCATATCAATAAAATATTCCAGCAGGGTGCCCGTTCTATTAACGCGCTTTCAGATATCAGCCTACATGTTCCGCAAGGGCAAATTTACGGGGTCATTGGTTCATCCGGCGCAGGTAAAAGTACACTGATTCGCTGTGTAAATATGCTTGAGCGTCCAACTTCCGGGCAAGTACTGGTCGATGGTCAGGATTTAACTATCTTATCTGATAGTGATTTAACCCGTGCACGTCGTCGTATCGGCATGATTTTCCAGCATTTCAATTTGCTGTCTTCAAGAACAGTGTTTGGCAACATAGCTTTACCTTTGGAATTAGATAACATTCCAAAGGCCGAAATCAAAAAGCGGGTAGACGAGTTATTGGAGCTTGTTGGTCTTGCAGATAAGCATGATGCTTATCCAGCAAATCTCTCTGGCGGACAGAAGCAACGTGTTGCTATTGCTCGTGCTCTGGCTAATTCACCTAAAGTACTTTTATGTGATGAAGCAACCAGCGCTCTGGATCCCGCAACAACACGTTCTATTCTGGAATTATTGAAAGACATTAATCGCCGTCTGGGGCTAACCATTCTGTTGATTACACATGAAATGGATGTCGTCAAACGTATTTGTGATCAGGTAGCCGTTATTAGTGGCGGGCAATTGATTGAACAAGACATTGTTAGTGAAGTGTTCTCTCATCCCAAAACACCTATCGCTCAGGCATTTATTCAGTCAACTTTGCATCTGGATATCCCTGAAGATTATGTACAAAAAATGCAAAGCCACCCAGCACCAGATCTTAGTCCATTATTGAAATTAGAGTTCACCGGTCAGTCTGTAGATGCTCCACTAATTTCAATGGCTGTACGTCGTTTTGATATTGATATGAATATATTAAGTTCTCAAATCGACTATGCCGGTGGCGTAAAATTTGGTGTGATGCTAGCGGAATTACACGGTGAAAATGGCGGCGTTGAATCAACGATTAAGTTTTTACAAGATCATCATGTGAAAGTAGAGGTTCTCGGTTATGTCTGAAGGAATGATTTTATTACTGGCTAAAGGCGTCTGGGAAACTCTAGTAATGACTTTTGTTTCTGGTTTCTTTGGCTTCATTATCGGGTTGCCAATAGGTGTATTGTTATATGTCACCCGTCCCGGTCAAATTATGGAAAATAGCAAACTCTATCGTTTTCTTTCAGCGATAGTTAATATTTTCCGTTCTATTCCATTTATTATTTTACTGGTGTGGATGATTCCTTTTACCAGACTAATTGTGGGAACATCGATCGGTTTACAAGCTGCCATTGTCCCATTAACCATAGGTGCTGCGCCATTTATTGCTCGTATGGTGGAAAATGCTTTATTAGAAATTCCATCGGGACTAATTGAAGCCGCCAGAGCAATGGGAGCAACCCCATTCCAGATTATAAAGAAAATTCTGTTACCTGAAGCATTACCTGGTTTGCTCAATGCAGCCACAATTACCCTCATTACTTTAGTCGGTTATTCCGCAATGGGAGGTGCTGTAGGTGCAGGTGGATTAGGGCAGATTGGCTACCAATACGGTTATATCGGCTATAATGCAACAGTAATGAATACCGTGTTAGTATTACTGGTTATTTTAGTTTATTTAATTCAATTAAGTGGTGACCGTTTAGTCAAGGCCACAACACATAAATAATAAGATCATTTTAATAGCAGTACCTGTGTCGGTACTAATAAATCAGTATTCTATAGGGGTAAAGTATGTCTGTTAAATTAAGAACAATCGCAACTATCAGCGCTCTTTTAGGTTCATTAATTTTGGCGGGTTGTGGGCAAGAAAAACAAGACCCAAACCATATTAAAGTCGGCGTTATCGTCGGCGCAGAGCAGGAAGTTGCTGAAATTGCGAAAAAAGTTGCTAAAGATAAGTATGGTCTTGATGTAGAGTTAGTAACCTTTAATGATTTTGTATTACCAAACGAAGCGCTGAGTAAAGGTGATATTGATCTGAATGCATACCAGCACAAACCCTATATGGATCAGCAAATCAAAGACCGTGGTTATAAGATGGTCATAGTTGGCAACTCTTTTGTTTATCCAATTGCGGGTTATTCCAAAAAAATTAAATCTTTGGATGAATTGCAGGATGGCTCCCAAATTGCGTTACCAAACGATCCAACGAACTTAGGCCGTTCTTTAATACTGTTACAGAAACAAGGTCTAATTAAACTGAAAGATGGCATAGGTTTATTGCCAACAGTTCTAGATATTGTTGAAAACCCTAAGAATCTAAAACTAGTCGAACTGGAAGCACCACAATTACCACGTTCACTGGATGATCAAAAAATTGCTCTGGCAATCATCAATACGACATATGCAAGCCAGATTGGCCTGACTCCAGCAAAAGATGGTTTATTCGTTGAAGATAAAGATTCTCCATATGTAAACCTACTGGTTAGTCGAGAAGATAATAAAGATGCCGAAAACGTTAAGAAATTCGTTAAGGCATATCAATCCGACGAAGTTGATGAAGCTGCCAATAAGATCTTTAATGGTGGTGCTGTGAAAGGTTGGTAATCTTTCATATTACGCTCATCGATATTAGAATAATCAGGCGGACAGATTGTCCGCCTGATTTATTATGGCATCATATTTTCGGTATTATTTGTTAACCTGATCTACTCGCTTAACTCTAGCAGTAAAAATTCGAGGATCTATAATGCGTAAGCTACTTGCCTCTTTGTTAGCACTGTCCATAACAGGATGTTCAATACAACAAACAACATTTACTGACTCTTCCCAATTATCAGATATGAGACTCACAAGACTATCAACTGGCGAAAAAAAACATTTTTCCTCATCCGTAAAGTTATATACCAAGAGTGAAGAATTATTAAGTGCCTCATTTAAAGATTTAGGGATTGTTTCTGGTCAATCATGTCGCAGCTCCTTACAAGATCCACCAGCGAATATCACCGTGGCTCGCAACCAGATGATAACCAAAGCAGCTTATTTGGATGCTAACGCTGTTTTATTGCATCAATGCGAAATATTATCAGGCCAAGGATGCTACCAGATAGCGATATGTGAAGGTTCAGCCCTGCTTATCACCCAATGACCGATTTCCATTTCACGCAGATAGGGGTTATCCACTCCCCTTATAAAGAAAAATTTGCCGTTCCCCGCCAACCAGGTCTTATTGAAGATGGTGACGGGAAATTGGTGCTTCTCCCTCCCTATAATCAGCCGGATGCAGTCCGTGGTCTGGAACAATTTAGTCATTTGTGGGTTATTTTTATCTTCCATCAAACAATAGAAGGCGGCTGGAAACCAATGGTGCGTCCTCCTCGTTTAGGCGGCAATGCAAAAATGGGCGTATTCGCAACCCGTTCGACTTTTCGACCAAACCCAATTGGTATGTCTCTGATTGAACTTAAAGGGATCGAATACAAGAAAGGTCAAGTTACTCTGGAACTGGGGAGCCTGGATTTAGTTGATGGTACGCCTGTTATTGATATTAAGCCTTATTTACCTTTTGCTGAATGTCAGCCACATGCCGTGGCAGGTTTTGCACAGCAAGCCCCTTCTATCAATATGGAAGTGATATTTTCGCCTGATGCTGAGCAACAACTCATCTCAGTTCAAAACATTTATCCGAACTTACGCCGCTTTATCAGCCAAGTTTTGGCACAAGATCCTCGTCCTGCTTACCGGAAAGGAGAACAGGAAAATCGGGAATATGCAGCTCATTTATTGGATTTTAATGTGCGCTGGAGAATCTGTGGCGCATTAACCGAAGTGGTCTCCATAGATCCCCATTAAAAATCAGCATATACCCTTTTGGCATCTTAAACTCACTGGTAGACTAAAGGCTTATTTTCATTTTTTTATTGGCTGGCAAATTTTTGCCAGTCAGAAGCAATTTGCTGCTCTAATGGAACCTAACAATGCGTACTAGCCAATATCTGCTCTCTACATTAAAAGAGACGCCTGCCGATGCGGAGGTTGTCAGCCATAAGCTGATGCTGCGTGCGGGCATGATCCGTAAACTCGCTTCAGGTCTGTATAATTGGATGCCTACAGGTATCCGTGTACTCAAAAAAGTCGAAAAAATTGTTCGAGAAGAGATGAACAATGCCGGAGCGATTGAAATATCTATGCCCGTCGTACAGCCGGCAGATCTATGGCAAGAAAGTGGCCGTTGGGAACAATATGGTCCAGAATTACTGCGTTTTGTTGACCGAGGTGATCGTCCTTTTGTACTAGGTCCAACTCATGAAGAGGTCATCACCGATTTGATCCGCAATGAAGTCAGCTCATATAAGCAGTTACCACTGACTTTATTCCAGATTCAGACTAAATTTCGCGATGAAGTTCGCCCTCGTTTCGGTGTGATGCGTTCCCGTGAATTCCTAATGAAAGACGCTTACTCTTTCCATGCTACCCAGGCATCATTACAAGAAACTTACGACAACATGTACGAAGCCTACAGCAAAATTTTTACTCGTATAGGTTTAGATTTTCGTGCTGTCCTGGCAGACACCGGTTCCATCGGTGGTAGTGCTTCCCATGAGTTTCAGGTTCTGGCAGCCAGTGGAGAAGATGATATCGTTTTCTCAACTGAATCCAATTACGCAGCTAATATTGAATTAGCCGAAGCTGTTGCCCCCGTTCATGATCGCGCAGCACCAACAGAAAAAATGCATCTGGTAGAAACTCCAAATGCAAAAACAATTGCAGAACTGGTTGAGCAATTCAATCTGCCAATTGAGAAAACCGTTAAAACCCTGATGGTTCACGCAACAGAAGACGCAGGTCATAAATTGATTGCCTTACTGGTTCGCGGCGACCACGAGCTTAATGGAATCAAAGCAGAGAAATTATCTTTAGTTGCCAGCCCACTGACTTTTGCTACCGAAGAAGAGATTCGCTCAATTGTTGGCGCAGGCCCGGGTTCATTGGGACCTGTCAATCTGCCAATACCCGTTATTATCGACCGCAGTGTGGCAGTAATGAGTGACTTTGGCGCAGGCGCCAATATCGATGACAAACACTATTTCGGCATCAACTGGGAGCGTGATCTGCCGCTACCAGAAGTTGCTGATATCCGTAATGTTGTTGAAGGTGATGCCAGTCCAGATGGTAAAGGGACATTACTCATCAAACGTGGTATTGAAGTTGGCCACATCTTCCAACTTGGCACCAAATATTCTGATGCCATGAAAGCGGCGGTTCAAGGCGAAGACGGTCACAATCAGATAGTCACTATGGGCTGTTATGGTATTGGTGTTACTCGTATTGTCGCCGCAGCGATTGAACAAAATCACGATGACCGCGGTATCATCTGGCCTGATGCAATTGCACCATTCCAAGTTGCTATTTTGCCAATGAATATGCACAAGTCATACCGTGTTAAAGAAGTTGCAGAGAAATTGTATGCTGATCTACGCGCTAGCGGTATTGATGTTATTTTTGATGATCGCAAGGAACGCCCAGGCGTGATGTTTGCCGATATGGAGCTTATCGGTGTACCACACACTATCGTTATTGGTGACCGTAATCTCGATAATGGAGAAGTAGAATATAAACATCGTCGCGGTGATGAAAAACAGATGCTGAAACTAGACGATATTGTTGATTACTTGAAGCAACAACTTGGTTGTTAATTAAGATTATTGCAGTAATTTATTGAATAATATGGTGATAATGGTCATATCGCAACAGAGCATTTTACGTTTCTTGCCCATTATCACCATATATACTAAAACTAGAATTATTTCTTCATATTACAAGATTTCGATTTATCGAAATGGATTTTACCTGTCTGAATCAAAGCGGAATCAAATTGCCCATCTTCCATTGAAGGACGGACGCTGTAATAACCTTCAACTTCAACATAAACCGGCGTTCCACCTTCCACACCGACTTGGTGATAGCCTTGCTCCAAATCCAGACTTTCCGTTACAGCATACCGCTTACCTGTACTACAATCTGTAAACAAAGCAGCATCAGCCATATAACTGTATTCACCCGCCAGTTTCTTCGGTTTTACCCGTTGCAGTTCATAATTGAATGATGATTCAATTTTATTGCCTTCAATATCGAGCATTACCAGGTTTTCACCTTTCGGCAGATAATAAGATTTCTGGTCATCTGATTTTGTCAGGTGAATTTTCTCTCCATCTTTCGCCCATAGACCGGATTCAAAGAATGACTGGTCACCATCACGAGTATCAAGATAAGTTTGTTCCAGAATATAAGTACCGTCATTATCCAATAACAGTGTGGTATCAATACCAGAACAATCAGCGCAAGGAATAGTACCATGAAAAGTCTGATCTACTGGCTGTGAACTCGTTTGCTGTGCTGAGTTACCTTTACATCCCATCAAAGCAGACACGCCCACTGCAACTAACGCTGTCAAAAGTTTTTTATTCACATTTATCTCCACACAGTATAATGAACTCTATAATTCTCATCTTATAAGTAACACAAGGAACATAGCGATTATTCAAGCCTAATAGCGTAAGTACCGTCCTTCTTAAGGATGTTACCCAATAATAGTAAAATAACGTGGACCGATTTTAATACTTTTGTCAGGAACTTGCTGTGAAATAAGACTTTTATTTATTTACTGTTCAGAATGAATAACCAAAGTTATTCATTAATCACGATTGATTTCCTGTGCTATAGTCATTAACAGTGCTTTTGAGTTACAATTTTTAACAACCACGGGCGGCAATAACCGCCACTAACCATAGTGGTGAGCGAATATGTCTATAAATACTGAATATCAACCAATTAACTGTGACGACTACGACAATCTTGAGTCAACTTGCCAACATCAGCTCCATCTCCACATAAAGTTGCGGGGCGGGGAAGTTATTGAAGGAAAAGCCTGTGATTTGGTTTTAAGAAAAAAAGTTGAATACTTGATAATTGAAACAGAAGGTAAACCCCGTGAATTGCGGTTAGATCATATTGCCAGTTTCAGTCATCCTAAAATTGGCACTATTACTATTGAACACTCTGAATCTTGATAGAAAACAGCCGCCTTTGGCGGCTTAACGTTTTATTTTAACAGCGTTTTATGCCAGTTAATTGTTAACATTTCTCTTCCTTCTGCCGCTTCACTTCCCTTGGTAACAAAAACACCTAACGCCGCGATCAATTGTTCGTTGTAATAAAGCAATGGAATTCGTTCTCTAAACCACGGAGCGACCCCAAGCTCTTGCCACAATTTTTTACTATGCCGGGAGTGTTGACGCCCCACAATACTTATCATTCCCTGGACACCAAAGCGAATAGTCACTCGTTCATTATCAGCCGGGACCCTTACTTGAATACCGCAATCAGAAATATTCAATTCTCCTAAGCGATCCGGTAATACCAAAGTATTGCAAATATCCCACTCAAGAATAGTCTTTCTCAACGATTGACACTGAGGAACCAGCCAGAGTTTTTGCTTATAACGGCGTACATCATATTTACCAAATTGTAGACGAGGCTCAGCATCAGTACGAGCAAGCGCCACCTCATACCAAAGCCGGTTAAGCTGCTCTCGTGAAGGCATTTTCATCTCATGGTAACCAAACCAACGGCGTAACAAAGCATTTCGTTTGGCTTCTGAACATACAGCCAAAGACGAAATACCCAAAGCACCATCTTGAGTTATCAGCTCTTTCAAAGACTCATTCAGTAATTCATCCAGAAGCTGCTCTTGTTCACCACATAAACTTGCACTACGAGCAACAGATTGTGGGAAATGCGGCCAACGTTGATTCAGTAACGGCATGATATGTAAGCGCAGAAAATTTCTGTCATAACGATCATCTTGATTACTGTCGTCTTCAATCCAATTCAGACGATGTTTACTGGCATACATTTCCAATTCATTCCGGCCATAGCCAAGTAACGGACGTAACAATAATGTATCAGCAAACACAGCGATTGAAGGCATAGAAGCAAGACCTGCCGGACCACTACCTCGCTTTAATGCCAGTAAAAAAGTCTCCGCTTGATCATCAAGATGTTGAGCTGTTACCAAAACTTCATCTTTTTGTAATTCGCGCTTGAATACCTGATATCGAGCATCGCGAGCCGCAGCCTCAATCCCCTTTTGACGAGCATCTATCGTGACTCTTGCAGAATGAAACGCCACTTTCCAGTCATCACAAATCTGCTGGCAATGTTCAACCCACTGATCTGCTTTTAGGTTTAAACCGTGGTGAATATGCATTGCTCTTAGTTGAATTTCCTGATTATGTTGATTACGCCAATTAACCAGCAAATGAAGCAAAACAGAGGAATCTAGCCCACCACTGAATCCAACCAGAATTTTCTTATATTCACCAAGCTGTTTAGCCAAAGTGACAAATAGTCGCTCATTAATGTTTGTCATTACAGATTCAAGCGTTCTCTAATATGCAATAATATGAATTTGTTATCGCTTATTTTATTCAGTTTAAGATCACTGCCCGTTAATAACGTTTTTCGTCACTTTCATTAAAAAGACAAAATAAATAAAACAGAAATAATAAGGGATGGAAGTAGCTGAAATTTATCAGTTACAATCATTTCCATCCCTCATTCAAACAATGAGTTCAGATATCAACAATAACCATATTGCATTAAGCGCTGATATCGGCGGTCGATTAACTCTTCTGATGTCAAATGATCAAGCTCTGCTAGATCAACCAACAACTGAGCTTTCAACGACGCGGATATTACTTCATAGTCACGATGAGCGCCACCTAATGGCTCTGAGATCACAGCATCGACCAACTCCAACTCTTTCAAACGAGGTGCAATAATCCCCATCGCTTCTGCCGCCAAAGGTGCTTTTTCCGCGCTTTTCCACAAAATTGAGGCACAACCTTCTGGGGAGATAACAGAATAAGTACTATATTGCAGCATATTCACTTTATCACCAACACCAATCGCCAATGCACCACCAGAGCCACCTTCACCAATCACGGTACAAATAACAGGCACAGACAGGCGAGACATTTCACGCAAGTTGCGAGCAATCGCCTCAGATTGGCCACGCTCTTCTGCACCAACCCCTGGATATGCACCAGGAGTATCAATGAAAGTAATAATTGGCAGTTTAAAGCGTTCTGCCATTTCCATCAGGCGCAAAGCCTTACGATATCCTTCCGGCGCCGGCATACCGAAATTACGGCGAATTTTTTCTTTGGTTTCACGGCCTTTTTGGTGACCAATAACCATCACTGGACGCCCATCAAGACGAGCCAGACCACCAACAATTGCTTTGTCATCAGCATAAGCACGATCACCAGCAAGCTCTTCAAAATCAGTAAAAATATGCTGAATGTAGTCCAACGTATAAGGACGACGTGGGTGCCTGGCAAGCTGAGCAACTTGCCAGGCACCTAAATCTGAAAAGATTTTACGAGTCAATTCCAGACTTTTTTCTCGCAAACGTTGTACCTCTTCATCCAGATTTATATCTAATTTTTCACCTTGACGGCTAACTGCGGTTAGCGAATCAATTTTCGCTTCCAGCTCGGCAATCGGCTGTTCAAATTCAAGAAAATTCAGACTCATAACATTCCTATTTTAGTCAAATTCTAATTCTACCTGCTCATTACCCAGCAGAGTTCGCAAATCTGTCAGAAGGTTATCCGTTGGCGTTACCCTCCACGTCGCACCAAATCTTAAACGGGCGCGGGCGTCTTCCCTCTGGTAATAAAGATGAACTGGTATCGTTCCCGAACGATGTGGTTCCAATGCACTACGAAGACGGTTCAACAATTGATCATCAATTTGCCTGTCTGACAGCGAGATAGCAAGCCCACGCGCATATTTTTCACGCGCTTCACTAATATCCATTAATTCACGAGCTGTCATTTTAAGACCGCCATTGAAGTCATCAAAGCTGACCTGCCCTGTAGCAATTAATATCCGGTCTTGTTCTAACAAATGCCGATATTTCTCCAAGGCATCGGAAAATAACATAACTTCTAGACGTCCTGAACGGTCATCTAAGGTACAAATACCAATCCGGTTACCCCGTTTGGTTATAATCACTTTGGATGCTAACACTAACCCTATCACAGTCGTTACCTGACCGCGCGGTGTTGGATTCACATCTTTTAACCTCAATCCATTAGTATAGCGCTCAATTTCTTTTAAATAACGAGTAATAGGATGCCCGGTTAAATAGAGACCCAACGTTTCCCGTTCACCGTCAAGAACAATCTGTTCCGGCCATTGAGGAATATTGGCATAAGAGCGTTCCACTTCTTCTGGCTCTTCAGCTAATACACCAAACATGTCAGTCTGACCAGTAGCTTCCGCTTTAGCATGTTGATCCGCCGCTTTTAGGGCATCTTCCAGCGTAGACATCAATGCTGCACGGTGCGGCCCCAAACGGTCAAATGCCCCTGACATGATCAGTTTTTCCATCACTCGGCGACTTAACTTCTTGATGTCAACACGGGCACATAAATCAAACAGTTCTCTAAAATAACCACCTTTCTGACGAGCTTCGATGATCGCTTCAATCGGCCCTTCACCTACCCCTTTAATTGCACCGATACCATATACGATCTCCCCGTCATCATTAACGTGGAAATGATACAAGCCACTATTGATATCAGGTGGTAAGATTTTCAACCCCATGCGCCAGCATTCATCAATCAAACCAACAACTTTTTCTGTATTATCCATATCAGCAGTCATTACCGCAGCCATGAATTCAGCCGGGTAATGTGCTTTCAACCATAAGGTTTGATAAGAAACCAAGGCATACGCAGCAGAGTGAGATTTGTTAAATCCGTAACCGGCAAACTTTTCTACCAGGTCAAAGATTTTCATTGCCAGTTGGCCATCAATACCCAGTTTTTTTGCTCCGTCTTCAAAGACAGAACGCTGCTTAGCCATCTCCTCCGGTTTTTTCTTGCCCATCGCTCGTCGGAGCATATCTGCACCACCGAGAGTATATCCCGCCAGCACCTGAGCAATCTGCATCACTTGTTCTTGGTAAAGGATAATGCCGTAAGTTGGCTCTAACACTGGCTGTAAAGATTCGTGCTGCCATTGTATATCCGGGTATGAGATCTCTTCCCGACCGTGTTTACGGTCAATGAAGTTATCCACCATGCCTGATTGCAAAGGACCTGGACGGAATAAAGCAACAAGCGCGATCATATCTTCGAAGCAGTCGGGACGCAGACGTTTAATCAGATCCTTCATACCACGGGATTCAAGCTGAAATACCGCTGTTGTTTCAGCGCGTTGCAACATATCAAAGCTTTTAGCGTCACTCAGCGGAATTGCTGCAATATCAATCGGCTCCAGACCTTTCTTCGCTCTACGCGCGTTGATCATCTCTAATGCCCAGTTGATAATGGTCAGTGTCCTCAGTCCGAGGAAATCAAATTTCACCAACCCTGCATATTCCACATCGTTCTTATCAAACTGAGTAACCGGGTTCAAACCTTCCGGGTCACAATAGAGAGGCGAAAAATCGGTGATTTTAGTTGGAGCGATAACCACCCCACCCGCGTGTTTCCCGGCATTACGAGTAACACCTTCCAATTTACGCGCCATATCTATCAGCGCCTTAACTTCCTCATCCGCTTCATAGATTTCAGGAAGTTGTGGCTCCGCGGCAAATGCTTTCTCCAGCGTCATACCTGGATCAAGCGGTATCAATTTAGAAATCCGATCAACAAATCCGTATGGATGCCCTAGCACTCGGCCAACATCCCGGATTACCGCTTTCGCTGCCATTGTACCGAATGTGATGATCTGAGATACGGCGTCACGGCCATATATATCAGCCACATGATCAATCACCAGATCGCGTTTTTCCATACAGAAATCGACGTCAAAATCAGGCATCGAAACACGTTCAGGGTTTAGGAATCGTTCAAATAGCAGGTCAAATTCCAAAGGATCGAGATCGGTTATTTTCAGGGCATAAGCCACCAAAGAACCAGCCCCCGAACCACGTCCAGGACCTACAGGAACACCGTTGTCTTTCGACCACTGAATGAATTCCATCACGATCAGGAAGTAGCCAGGAAATCCCATCTGGTTGATAACCCGAAGTTCAACATCGAGTCTCTCATCATATTCAGGACGTTTTTCTGCACGTACTTTAGGATCCGGATAGAGAAATGCCAAGCGTTCTTCCAACCCTTGTTTAGATCTATCTATCAGATAATCTTCAGTACTCATTTCTCCCGTAGGGAATTGCGGCAGGAAATATTCACCAAGGCGAATAGTGACATTACAGCGCTTAGCAATTTCTACACTGTTCTCCAGCGCTTCAGGAATATCAGCGAATAGTTCACACATTTCCTGTTCACTACGCAGATATTGCTGAGGACTGTAATTTTTCGGGCGTTTGGGATCGGCCAAAGTATAGCCATCATGAATCGCTACGCGAATCTCATGTGCATCAAAATCTTCGCTATCAATGAAACAAACATCATTAGTTGCAACGACTGGCAGGTTTTTTTCCGTTGCCAGTGCAACTGCGGCATGAAGATAACTTTCTTCATCTGCACGCCCAGTGCGGATCAACTCCAAATAATAACAGCCGGGAAAATGCTCCTGATAAAACTCAAGGCATTGGTCCACCATGACCTGATTACCACGTAGCAGGAATTTACCCACATCCCCCATACGGCCACCAGAGAGTAAGATTAGACCTTCTTTATGGTTTATCAGCCATTCTAGTTTAATTGTCGGACCAATCGCACCATATCCCTTCTGATAAGCCTCTGATATCAGCAACGTCAGGTTATGATAACCGGTATTATTGCGCGCAAGAATGGTGAGGCTAGCGTACTCATCACCAAGCAGTTCACTTTCTACATAGAAATCAGCACCAATAATCGGTTTTACTCCTGCTCCATGAGCACTGCCGTAAAATCTCACCAACCCACACAAATTAGTAAAATCAGTGATCGCAAAAGCCGGCATACCTAACTGCGCAACTTTTTTCACTAAAGGGCTGGTTTTGGCTAAGCCATCAATCATTGAATAGTCGCTGTGAACACGTAAGTGCACAAAACGGGGTTCGGCCATATATTTATCCAGATGATATCAATTTGAAGAATAGCGGTATTCAGTCAACCAGTTTACTTAAAAGCCAATCGCTCTCTTAACTGGCGCAAAGCTTTTACGATGATGTTCTGTCGCACCCAACTGAGCCAACTTTTCTAAATGAAATGCGGTCGGGTACCCTTTATGCTTAGCAAATCCATATTCAGGAAACAGTTGATCAAGTTCAGCCATTTCCCGATCTCTGGTAACTTTTGCCAAGATAGAAGCGGCACTGATTTCAGCAACAAGTCCATCGCCTTTTATCACCGCTTGTGCTGGCATAGGTAATTTAGGGCAACGATTACCATCAATCAGCACATATTCAGGAGAAATAGGCAAATTAGCCACAGCCCTCTGCATCGCAAGCATAGTTGCATGCAGGATATTCAATTGATCAATTTCCGCCGGTTCTGCACGCCCTAAACTCCAGTACAACGCTTTTTCTGTGATCTCCAGATACAGTGCCTCACGGCGTTTTTCACTCAGTTTTTTAGAATCAGCCAAACCCACTATCGGCCGTAACGGATCTAAAATCACAGCCGCAGTTACAACTGCACCCACTAACGGGCCTCGACCAACTTCATCAACCCCAGCAATCAGACTCGCCTGAGGATATATAAATTCCATCATTTTCCTGCCAATTCCAACACGGCTTGTGCTGCTTGTTCGTCAGCATTACAACGAATGCTTTCATGCAAATGTAAAAATGTCTGTTTCAATACTTCAACTTTTTCATTGCTTTGTAGTAACGGCAACAATTTATCTGCAAGTTTTTGCGGCTGACATTCTTCCTGCAATAATTCTTTAACTAACTCTTCACCGGATAATAAGTTAGGCAATGAAACATAAGGCGTTTTTACCAGACGTTTTGCCAACCAGAAAGTTAATGGCTTCATCCGGTAACCAACCACCATTGGACATTTTGCCAACATACATTCCAAAGCAGCGGTACCAGAGGCCAAAAGTGCAGCATTACTTGCAATCATGATTTCTCGCGCTTTGCCATCCACAAGATGAACATTCAGCTCTGGCGCAACTTCCTGCTTAATGCGCTCAAATTGTTCACGCCGTTTAACATTCACCAACGGCACAAATACATGCAGATCAGGTATGCTTTGCTGCAATAACTGAGCTGTTTTAAGAAAATCCGCACTCAGCATCTCAACCTCAGAATGACGACTCCCAGGCAATAAAGCCAAGCAAACAGCCTCTGGCGGAATATCTAATAGTTCACGCGCCGCTGCTTTATTTGGTTGCAATGGCATGGCATCCGCCATCGTATGTCCAATAAACCGGCACGGAACATTAAACTTATCGTAAAACGCTTTTTCAAAAGGTAAGAAAGCGAGAACCATATCTGTAGCTTTACCAATTTTGAAAACACGTTTTTGCCGCCAAGCCCATACCGACGGACTAACATAATGAATAGTGCGAATGCCTCGCTGTTTTAACCGACCTTCCAAGGTGATATTGAAATCCGGCGCATCAATACCCACAAATACATCAGGTTTCAATTCAGTAAAACGGGTTGTCAGATCCTTACGTATTTTCAGCAAACGAGGCAAACGTTCAAGAACTTCAACAACCCCCATTACTGCTAGCTCTTCCATCTCATACCAAGCTTCACAACCTTCAGCCTGCATAAGAGGACCCGCCACACCGACAAAACGGGCATTAGGTACTTTTGTTTTTAAAGCACGAATCAAACCTGCACCAAGGATATCACCGGAGGTTTCTCCGGCGATTAATCCAATAGTCAGCGGACGCAGACTATCAATAGAAGAAATGGTAGCCAAAGGAGTATCCTTCATCTACTTAACGGATAATGCCGCGGGTAGAATTTGCCAAAAAATCACTGAAAATCTTTACATGCTGATTATTTTCAGCCAGCTCAGCAATTTCTTGTTGTGCTTCTTCTAACGTTTTTCCGTTACGATACAAAATTTTGTACGCATTTCTAATTGCATGCAATGAATCTTTATCAAAACCACGGCGTTTTAGACCTTCGACATTAGTACCAAAAGGTGTTGCATGATTCCCCTGAGCAATAACATATGGCGGAATATCCTGCACCACACCAGAACATCCTCCCACCATAGCATGAGAGCCTATCTGACAGAACTGATGAATCGCACTCATACCACCAATGATGACATAATCACCCAGGATAACATGCCCTCCCAAAGTACCATTATTAGCAATGACACAACGATCACCGAGAATACAGTCATGAGCGATATGGGCATTAATCATCAACAAATTATCATTGCCGATTTTCGTTACACCGCCACCCTGCTCGGTACCACGATGAATGGTGACACTTTCGCGGATACGGTTACGATCACCAATTTCAACTCGGGTTGGTTCACCGTGATATTTCAGGTCCTGATTCATTTCGCCAATAGAAGCAAATTGAAAAATCTGGTTATCACGACCGATTTTGGTTATTCCATTGACAACAACATGAGATTTCAGCTCTGTACCTTCGCCAATTTCAACCTGAGAACCAATACAACAAAACGGTCCAATACGAACATTAGCACCGATAACCGCGCCATCTTCTATAATAGCGCTAGGATGTATATAAGCGGTTTCATCAATCATAGACTAGACCTCACGACGGCGAGCACACATCATTTCTGCTTCGCAAGCTACTTCTCCATCGACTTTCGCTACGCCTCTACAACGCGCAACCCCTCGACGCTCCTTAATAAATTCTACTTCTAATATCATTTGATCCCCAGGCACTACCGGACGTTTAAAACGGGCACCATCGATAGCGGCAAAATAATAGAGCTCATTTGGCTCTAGTTTACCCACACTCTTAAATGCCAGAATTCCGGTAGCCTGTGCCATAGCTTCAAGGATCAGAACGCCAGGGAAAATAGGTTTGCCGGGAAAATGTCCCTGAAAGAAGGGTTCGTTAAAAGATACATTTTTTACTGCACGTAAGAATTTACCTTCCTCAAAATCAAGAACGCGATCCACCAATAAAAACGGATAACGATGTGGAAGTAGATCTAAAATTTCTTCAATGTGCAGAGTATGATTATCACTCATCTAAATACTCTTCCTGTCAAAAAGGACTAATTGTATTAACGACACGGCCCGCTTAAACCCCAAATCCAGAGTTCCCAGGCAGGCCGCAAAATAAGACACAACCAAAAATAAAAATATAGTGCAATTAAATCTAGTACAATTAAATATAGTGCAATTACTCGTTTTCGCCTTCCAGTTTACTCTCCATTGACTTAAGACGTTTATTCATTTCATTGATATTCATGACTAAAGCTGCCGTCTTACGCCAAACTTTATTTGGTTGTGCCGGAATGCCAGAGGAGTATACACCAGGTTCAGTGATAGGACGCATCACCATACTCATTCCCGTGACTGTTACCTTATCACAGATTTCCATATGTCCATTAATTACACTGGCGCCGCCAATCATACAGTAACAACCAATTTTCAGACTACCGGCCATGATCACACCGCCAGCAACTGCCGTATTGTCACCAATGATAACATTATGAGCGATCTGACACTGGTTATCGATAATGACGCCATTGCCAATAATGGTATTATCCAGGGCTCCCCGATCGATCGTCGTACAAGCGCCAATCTCAACCCGGTCACCAATAATAACTGAACCTAATTGAGGGATTTTAACCCACTTACCACGATCATTCGCATAGCCAAAACCATCAGACCCAATCACTGCTCCTGATTGGATCAAACACTGTTCACCCATTTCAATATTGTGATAAACAGAGACATTCGCCCAAAGACGACCTCCCGCGCCAATACGCGTATTTTTACCAATAAAGCAGCCTGCGCCGATAACCACATTGTCACCAAGCACAACGCCAGACTCGATAACCGCATTGGCTCCAACAGCAACATTCTTACCCAAAGTCGCCAGAGGTGAAATCACCGCAGAAGGGTGAATATCCTGTGCGGGAACCGGTGTTGTATCCATAATCTGAGCCATATAGGCATATGCCAGATAAGGATTGGCGACAACCAACGCAGGAATATTGCAATAAGGAAGATCTGACGCCTGGAGAACGACAGCGGCTGCCTGACATTCACCTAAACGCTCACGGTAACGACTGTCAGACAAAAAAGTGATCTGCTCGCTATTGGCAGAATGCATTGGTGCAATACTGGTGATAACAATATCGCCATCACCATGTAATTGTGCATTCAACTGCTGAGCTAAATCAGCCAATCGAATTGAAGACATCTATTATTTAACCTGTTTCAATACACTTGCAGTAATATTTTTGCCAGATACTGAATAAGCAACAGCATTCGCATCAATAACGACGTCATAGCCTTCTTTGCCAGCAACTACTTTGATTGCGTCCTGAATACGACTTAGAATTTTGTTGCGTTCTTCCATCTCGCGACGACGGTGATCTTGTTCAAAAGCTTGAGCTTTTTTGGCAAATTCTTCACGCTTAGCCATCACATCTTTTTCCAGCTTAGTACGCTCACTGGATTTCATCGTAGAGCCATCGCGCTGTAATTTCTGGATTTTGGACTGCAAGTCAGTTTCCATCCGTTGCAGCTCAGATGCGCGGTTTTTAAACTCATTTTCCAACTGCTTCATAACAGCTTCACGGGCAGGCAACTGCTGGAAAATCTCACCGACATTGACAACGGCAATTTTGTCTGCTGCCTGAGCACCAGCAGAAAAAGCTAATGCAATACCAAAGCTTGCTGCACACAACAATTTTTTCACTATAAACTCCTTAAACCACGCTATCTGTAACAGATTGGAAAACTTAGTTAACGCTCTGAAACCTGCGATTTCAGAGCTTGCTCTATCAATAATAAGATAAAAACGCATTATCACCAGGTTTTGCCAATATTAAATTGGAATTGCTCTGATCTATCACCTTCGTAGTCTTTAATCGGCTTAGCATAAGAGAACACTAGCGGACCTAAAGGAGACATCCATTGCAATGCAATACCCGCCGAAACGCGGATATTACCTGGTTTACTATAATCAGGTATACCTTTGCTTTTCATCACCGCAGAATCATTCCAATCGGTATCCCAAACCGTACCTGAATCAATAAAGAATGAAGTTCGGACAGAATTCGAATACTTACTATCAAGGAATGGCGTTGGCGTAATTAACTCAAGGCTGGCTACCGCCATTGCGTTACCACCTACAGCATCACGAGATGGACTCTCTTTCTTAGGCGACCCATCCTTATTCAGGTAAATAGCCTTAGGACCGATATTGTTAGATCGGAAACCACGAACCGTACTGGAGCCGCCTGCATAGAAGTTTTCATAGAATGGCAACTCTTTACCACCTAATCCATCCCCATACCCTAAACGGCTACGTCCCAAAATCACCCAAGTACGATCATCATTAATTGGATAATAGGCGGAAGTATCAAGAGTCACTTTGTAAAATTCGTTATCCGAACCAGGAATAGTCACTTTACCATTCAGAGTCGACTTCACGCCTGATGTTGGGAAGAAACCACGGTCAAGGTTGTTATATGTCCATCCCATAGTGAGAGCAAAGTCATCCGCTTTGAATTCGGCTTTACTTTCAAGATCAGGTTTCTCGCCCATAGACCTCAGATAACGCCACATTGCTACCTGAGGAAGCATTTCAGACAGAGAGTTATGAATATAATTTAAGCCAAAATTCAGGGAGTTATTTTCATTAATCGGGAAACCAAGGAAACCACTTATACCATAGCTTTGGTTAGTGTAACCGGATAATTCAGCATCATCAGCTCTGAAATCGTTGTAGAATACCCGACCGCCAAGACTCACGCCATTAATCGTAAAGTATGGATCAGTGAAGGAAAGCTCTGCGTAGGTTGAATAATCGTTCTTACTGGCATTAATTCCAACAGCGTTACCTGTACCCAACCAGTTATCCTGTTGAGCGCCAATTTGGAAACTAACGCCGCTTTCTGTGCCAAAACCAACACCAAAGTTCAAAGAGCCGGTATTACGTTCTTTAACTTTATAAACGACATCGACCTGATCAGGGCTGCCTGGTACACGCTGAGTTTCAACATCTACCGTTTCGAAATACCCCAAACGGTTAAGACGCTCTTTACCCAGTTCAACCAGATCACTCCCTAACCAAGCTCTTTCCATCTGACGCATTTCACGACGCAGAACAGAATCTTTAGTGGTGTCATTACCAGAGAAACGAATTTTACGAACATAGAAACGGTTACCCGCATCAATATTGACATGCAGTTTTACTGTCTTGTCTTGATCATTGATTTCAGGTTGCGTCATCACTCGTGGGTAAGCATAACCATAGCGACCAAGCAAATTCTTGATGTCATTTTCCATTTTAGTCACCTGAGTCCCGTTATACAGAGATCCAGGCTCAATGACAGCCAGTTTAGTAATTTCTGACTGATAACCCGCCATATTACCGTTCAGGTCAATACCTGATATTTTGTATTGATCCCCTTCAGTTATATTTATCGTGACATAAATACCTTTTTTATCTGGCGTCAAACTGACCTGAGTCGAATCAATGTTAAAACGGGCGTAACCGCGATCAAGGTAAAAACTGCGCAATGCTTCAAGGTCACCAGTCAGTTTTTGTTTCTGATATTTCTGATCGGCAGTCAAATTCCACCACGGCACATCATCTCTAAGTTGGAAACGATTCAATAACTCATCAGAAGAAAATGATTTATTACCGACAATGTTAATTTGCTGGATTTTTGCCGAAACACCTTCAGCGAAAACCAGTTTTAAATCGACACGGTTACGTGGAAGTGGCGTAACAACCGCTTTTACACTGGCGTTGTATTTACCCACACTATAATAGAAATCCTCTAATCCTCTTTCGATATTGGACAGCATCGTGCGGTCAAGGGCTTCTCCGACTCGAACATGAGATGCTTCAAGGTTTTGTTTCAACATGTCATCTTTCACCGATTTATTGCCGGAGAAAGTGATGCTGGCAATAGTCGGCCGTTCTTTTACCTGAACAATAAGTGTATTGCCATCACGCAGGACACGAACGTCTTCAAAGTTACCAGTAGCAAATAGTGCATGAATGGTACGACCGATATCTTCATCGCTGACCGTATCACCTACGCGAACTGGCATATTCAATAATGCTGCACCTACGGCGACGCGTTGAAGACCTTCAAAGTGAATATCCTGAACTACGAATCCGTCTGCACCGTATGCAGTGGCGCTGCCGAACAGCAGCGACGCTATGAGTAACTTTTTCATCGCCATCGTTGTAATGCGTCTTCCTAACCAGTCTTCCGCTTTAAAAACGGGAGAAATCATTGAAAAGTGCAAGCCCCATCAATAACACCAGTATCATGGCACCGATGCGATAGCTGAAGTCTTGTACACGCTCGGAAACCGGCCCACCTTTTATCTTTTCGATAAACAAGAAGAGCAGATGTCCACCATCTAACACAGGTAATGGGATTAGGTTAATAATCCCAAGATTGACGCTTATCAGCGCCAAAAACATCAAATAATACACCAAGCCGGAATCAGCCGACACCCCCGCCCCTTTGGCAATAGAGATAGGCCCACTCAGGTTGTTAATTTTCACATCACCAACGATCAGCTTACCAATCATACTGACAGTTAATCGCATCAGTTGCCAAGTCTTATCTCCAGCCTGATACATGGCAGAGAAAGGCCCGTATTGCTGAACGATTCTATATTCATCGGCTAATGGCACAACTCGCAGTTCCACACCGGCAAAACCAACTTTCCTGCCACCGGATTGTTGTTTTACTTCCGGCGTCATAGAAAGAGAAATAATATGACCAGCCCGATCCACGGAAAGTTCCAGCGGGACATTAGGATTATTACTGACAAAGGATGTAAAAGTATGCCAAGCATCTATTTCCTGGTCACCGACTTTAACTATCCTATCCCCCTTTTGCAAACCCGCCTTTTCCGCTGCGGAGCCAGGAATAACTTTTTCCACCAGAGAATCCAAACGAGGACCGACAGGCATAATCCCTAGAGACAATACAGGGTCCTGCTTATCAGGATCAAAGCTCCATTGCCGCAAATCCAGAATTTTCTCTACCGGATATGATGAACCAAGAGAGATAACCTGAACGGTCATATTATCATCACCTATCTTGCCCACCAGAGCAAAACGAACTGAATTCCAATCAGGCGTTTCGATACCATCTACGGATTTTAGTTCCATTCCCGATGAAATATTTGCTTGCGCAGCGATAGAATCTGATTTGATATCCGCAACAACAGGACGTATTGCCGGCACGCCAATAATAAACACTAACCAATAAACCACAGCCGCCAATAAAAAGTTAGCAATTGGCCCAGCACTGACAACCGCGGCACGTTGACCAAGTGTTTTATTATTGAATGCCATATGACGGTGTTCAGGAGAAACAGGTGAAACACGCTCATCAAGCATTTTCACATATCCCCCCAGTGGAATAAGGGCTATAACATACTCCGTTCCCTGGCGATCCATACGCCGCCATAGCGCTTTACCAAAACCAATGGAGAAACGTTCAACGTGAATACCACACTTTCTGGCTACCCAAAAATGACCGAACTCATGCACAGTGATCAATATGCCTAGCGCAATAATAAAAGCCGCCAGATTCCAGAGAATTCCCATCATATTTTTTAAACGCCGTCAAACAGAGAGATCAAAACACCAGCAATATCATGCCGGCAAAAACAGGGATCGCAGCAGTCAGACTATCAATACGATCCATAACACCGCCATGTCCCGGAATTAGCTGGCTGCTATCCTTAATACCTGATTCACGTTTGAACATACTCTCAGTTAAATCACCAAATACAGAAGCGATAACAACAATAGCAGAACACAACATAAGTTTTTCAGGCATTGCAGGTACTGGAGCATATTTCCCAAACAACCATGAAATAATGGCCGCTGTCATTAATCCTCCGATTAATCCTTCCAGCGTTTTTCCTGGAGAAACTTTCGGCGCCATTTTACGTTTACCTAAAGTACGTCCGAAAAGATAAGCACCAGAATCCGCCCCCCATACCAGCAACATGACATACAGTAACCACCATGCGCCATAATATGAATTATCACCATATCCTTGGGTCCGTAAGACCATCATTCCACAGTAGAACGGCACTAATGTCAGGATACCAAACAAAAGGCGCAATAAAATGGATTTCTTCCAAATTGCAGCGGAAGAAGGGTAGGTAACAACCAGAAGCGTCGCGACAATCCACCAAATCATCCCCCCCCATAGGGCAAAAGTGATTTGCGGCTGTCCAATCAAATCAGTGAAATCTGGCAGAGTATACTGTAGGGCTAATAAACCAATAGCAAACAGAGCCGCCAGAATAGCCCGTTTCGTTTGGCTGAATAAGCCAGCGAATTGCCCCCATTCCCATGCGGCAAGGGTTGAAACAGCGATAATAACCAGCCCAAACGCTACTGGCGGCAGCAAAAACAGAGCGGCAATCACAAGAGGGATTAATATCACAGCCGTTATAAGGCGGTACTTCAGCAAGAGTTCCTCCTATGATCCCACATCGGCATCGTCTGGTATTGTTCCGCCAAACCGGCGTTCTCTTTTAGCAAAGGCATTAATTGCACCTTCAAAAACGGTTTCATCAAAATCAGGCCAGAGTATATCGGTAAAATAGAATTCTGCATAAGCTATCTGCCATAACAGAAAATTACTGATACGATGCTCACCTCCGGTTCTGATGACTAAATCAACCTGAGGCTGCTGGCTTAGATTCATATAATTATTAACTAATTCTTCAGTAATATCCTGTGGCTCAAGGGAATTATCTTTAATCTGTTGAGCAATTTTCTGAACACTTTGAACAATATCCCAACGACCACCATAATTTGCAGCAATATTAAGTCGCAGCCCCGTATTATTAGCAGTCAACTTAACTGAGCGACAGATACGATCCCGTAAACGCTCACTGAACCGGCTGATATCGCCAATAACAGATAATCTAATATTATGCTTATGTAAACTTTTGACTTCGCTATCTAGTGCAAAAATAAATAATTCCATTAAAGAACTGACTTCTTGCTCCGGTCGATTCCAGTTTTCACTACTGAAAGCGTATAGCGTCAGTGACTCAATTTTATGTTTAGCCGAGAAACTCACCGCACTCCGTACCGCTTTAATCCCCGCACGATGACCAAAGGCTCTTAATTTCCCTCGTTTCTTTGCCCAACGGCCGTTACCATCCATAATAATAGCAACATGTTTAGGTAATAATGACGATAAATCGTTCTGATGATGATTGCTGGATAATATCACTCAATTAATCCTTTACTGGTCAGGGTAATTCTCTTACAAGTTCAGGCATCCAAACGTAAAAAAGCCGTGTCTGGTATCCACGGCCTGGGTAAAAGCCTAATTATCTGGAAGAGAACTTCCAAAATCTGGACCGTTAATTATATCAACCAACAGTTATACGCAAACTATACCATCAGGTAAAAATGCAGACAAATACCCATTTGCCAATCCAAGACTACCTGATAAATGAACGAATAGTCTTCATAGCCAACTCTCTTGCGAGATTATCAATCTGTAAGACCTCCTCAATGCTCTGAGGTTCCGGTAAATTTAATTTTTCTACAACCTGCCGGTTTATAATTGCAATATCTGTGAAAGAGATTCCATTTTGTAAAAAAACCTTAACGATCTCTTCATTCGCTGCATTTAAGGCTGTCGTTGCAGCCTGACCTGCGTGACAAGCTTCAATAGCCAGTTTCAAGCACGGATACCGTTCATAATCTGGTTTCGAGAACGTCAGTGTACCCAAAGAATAAAAATCAAGAGGTTCAACACCAGAAGCAATACGATTTGGATACGCCATTGCATAGGCAATTGGTGTACACATATCCGGCGTTCCTAATTGAGCAATAACGCTGCCATCCTGATAACGAACCATAGAGTGAATAACCGATTGAGGATGAATTACCACTTCCATTTCCGCCGCAGATGCATTGAACAGGCAACACGCCTCAATATATTCCAACCCCTTATTCATCATTGTCGCAGAATCTACCGAAATCTTACGCCCCATCGACCAATTCGGATGAGCACAAGCCTGGTCCGGTGTAACAAAAGCCAATTGCTCCAAAGGAGTATGACGAAAAGGCCCGCCAGATCCTGTCAGAATGATATTAGCAATTCCGTGTTGTTTTAGATCTCCGCGCCCAAGGTTTCGCTGTATGACTTCAGGTAAACTCTGGAAAATAGCATTATGTTCACTGTCAATGGGTAATAGTTGAGCATTATATTGCGCCACCGCATCCATAAAAAATCGGCCACTGGTAATTAGCGACTCTTTATTAGCAAGTAAAATCTGTTTACCCGCTCGGATAGCAGCCAACGTTGGCAATAAACCAGCAACACCAACAATCCCAGACATCACCTGATCAACATCATTCAAAGCAGCTAAATCACACGCAGCCTGTTCCCCGAAAAATACCTCAGTTTTACAACCTTGTTCAATGAGCAACTGACGCAACTCTTTTGCGGAAACTTCGTCCGCCATCGCAGCATATTGAGGCCGAAATTCCAGACATTGTTCAGCCATAACCTGGATATTTTTTCCAGCGGCAAGCGCTGTTACTTTAAATTTATCAGGATTATTGCGAACTACAGTAAGTGTACTTTTGCCTACCGAACCTGTGGAACCAAGAATGGTCAACCTTTTCATACTGATGCTCTGAATTGTTTTATTTGGTGTGTATTGATACTTGTCTGATTTGCCTAGCTATGAACGCTCATGACTTCAGAGAAATGCCGAATAAAAAAATAGCGCCGCACGATAGCAGCGCTGATGTATCGCATGAAAGAGATTAGAACTCCATCAGTTCTTCTTCTTTCTTCGTCAAAGCTTCATCAACTTTTTTGATGAAATTATCCGTCAGTTTTTGAATATCATCCTGCGCACGACGCTCATCGTCTTCACTGATCTCTTTGTCTTTCAACAGCGCTTTGATTTTGTCGTTAGCATCACGACGAATATTACGCACAGAGACACGCCCCTGCTCAGCTTCACCACGAACCACCTTAATCAAATCTTTACGGCGCTCTTCTGTCAATGGTGGCAAAGGAACGCGGATTGTTGTCCCCGCAGAAGATGGATTCAGCCCTAAATCAGAAGCCATGATTGCCTTTTCAATCGCCGGCGTTATAGTACGATCAAATACCGTGATAGCCAGGGTACGTGCATCCTCAGCAACAACGTTAGCAAGCTGACGCAAAGGCGTTGGCGCACCATAATACTCAACAGTGATACCATCCAGCAGACTAGGAGAAGCTCGGCCGGTACGAACCTTGCTAATTTGGTTTTTAAGTGCTTCGACGCTCTTTTCCATACGGTCTTGTGCGTCTTTTTTGATTTCATTAATCACGTTACAAACCCTTGGGAACTGGTTGTTTTCAAGCCATAAATCATTATGACCATGATTTGTTAAATTTGGCGTATCAGGCGACTCATCATACCGCCAAACATCTCTGGTGTCTTTGAACATTACTCATGAGAAATCAGGGTACCTTCATTTTCCCCCATCACCACACGACGTAACGCCCCCGGCTTATTCATGTTAAATACGCGAATGGGTAAGCTATGATCACGAGCCAGAGTGAATGCCGCCAAATCCATAACTTTCAATTCACGCTCTAATACCTGCTGATAAGAGAGCTTATCGAACAATACCGCTTCTGAATCTTTCGCCGGATCAGCCGAGTAAACACCATCTACTTTAGTTGCTTTTAGCACAACATCTGCTTCAATCTCAATACCGCGCAAACACGCTGCCGAATCTGTAGTAAAGAACGGATTGCCGGTACCCGCAGAGAAAATAACAACACGACCATGACGTAGCAAACTAATCGCTTCTGCCCAACTATAGTTATCGCAAACGCCATTTAAAGGAATTGCAGACATTAGACGGGCGTTCACATAGGCGCGGTGTAATGCATCCCGCATTGCCAGACCATTCATTACTGTTGCCAACATGCCCATGTGGTCGCCGACTACACGGTTCATTCCTGCTTCTGCCAAGCCAGCACCACGAAACAGATTACCACCGCCAATGACGACACCGACCTGTACGCCTAACTCAACCAGTTCTTTGATCTCCTGAGCCATGCGATCTAAAACGCTGGCATCTATACCAAAACCTTCTGCACCTTGCAGGGCTTCGCCACTGAGTTTAAGCAGGATACGCTGATATACGGGTTTTGCATTGGTTGCCATGATGTTCTGTCCTAAGCAGAAAAGTATATTGGGGATTTACATACATCCGGGTCATTCTGACCAGATGCAAAAACTCAATGCCTACTGGGATAGGCAGTTTAGATTAGATAAAACAGAACCGCCATTTGGCGGCCCTGTTTGTAAAAATTAAGACTATTTACTCATTGCAGCAACTTCCGCTGCGAAATCAGTCTCAACTTTCTCAATACCTTCACCCACTTCATAACGGATGAAGCTGGTCACTTTAGCATTGTTTTCTTTCAACAGATCACCGACAGTTTTGCTCGGATCCATCACGAAATTCTGGCCTGTCAGAGAGATCTCGCCGGTGAATTTATTCATACGGCCAGAAACCATTTTCTCTGCGATTTCACGTGGCTTACCAGACTGCATTGCGATATCCAGTTGGATTTGGTGCTCACGCTCAACAACGTCAGCAGGTACATCGCTTGGGTTAACATATTCTGGCTTGCTTGCAGCGATGTGCATAGCCACATGCTTAATCAGCTCTTCATTAGTGCCTTCAGCCGCAACCAGAACACCGATACGCGCACCATGCAGGTAAGTACCCAATTGTTCGCCTTCTAATACAGAAACGCGACGAATGTTGATGTTTTCACCGATTTTAGCAACCAGTGCGGTACGCTGCTCTTCGAACTTAGCTTTCAGCGTTTCAATATCAGAGACTTTATCAGCCAATACTGTCGCCATAACTTCTTTACCGAAAGCGATGAAGCCAGCATCTTTAGCAACGAAGTCAGTTTCACAGTTCAGCTCAACTAAAGCGCCGAATTTACCATCAGCAGCCACTTCCGTCAGGATGATACCTTCAGCAGCGACACGGCCAGCCTTCTTAGCCGCTTTCGCCTGACCTGATTTACGCATGTTGTCAATCGCTAACTCGATATCGCCATTAGCTTCAACCAGCGCTTTTTTACATTCCATCATACCTGCGCCAGTACGCTCACGCAGTTCTTTTACCAAAGCAGCGGTAATTCCAGACATTTGTTTTATTCCTCGATGTATCCCGCAGGAAGAGAGTATTCCGCATGGATAGTTCTTATATTAGATACGTAAAAGGGGGCCATAACAGGCCCCCCTAACCAATATATTTCAATACCTGGTTAATAAGGGCTCAATAATGAGCTTGCCTTATTATTCAGCTTCTACAAAGCTTTCTTCTGCCTGAACAGCCAGATCTTGAGAACGACCTTCACGAACAGCGGTAGCAACAGCACCTAGATACAGTTTTACTGCACGGATTGCGTCATCGTTACCAGGGATGATGAAATCAACACCATCTGGATCAGAGTTAGTATCAACAACCGCAAATACTGGGATACCCAGGTTGTTTGCTTCTTTGATAGCAATGTGTTCATGTTCAGCATCGATAACAAACAGAGCGTCAGGTAAGCCGCCCATATCTTTGATACCGCCCAAGCTATTTTCTAACTTACCAAGTTCACGAGAACGAATTAACGCTTCTTTCTTGGTCAGTTTGTCAAAAGTACCGTCCTGAGACTGTGCTTCTAAATCTTTCAAACGTTTGATGGACTGACGAACGGTTTTCCAGTTAGTCAACATACCGCCTAACCAACGGTGATTAACGAAGTATTGATCACAGCTCTGAGCTGCTTCTTTAACCGCTTCGCTCGCAGCACGCTTAGTACCAACAAACAGAATTTTGCCTTTGCGTGAAGCAATTTTGTTCAGTTCAGCTAACGCGTCATTGAACATTGGAACAGTTTTTTCCAGGTTGATGATATGCACTTTGTTACGAGCGCCAAAGATGAATGGTTTCATTTTTGGGTTCCAGTAACGAGTCTGGTGACCGAAGTGAACGCCCGCTTGCAGCATATCGCGCATGGAAACAGTTGCCATTGTAAACCTCTGTAAAATATTAAGTTGGGGTTATGCCTCCACGAGCCCCATAACACCGACTCCTTAGCTGCATGTTCTGCATGAGAGCACCCCGGTGTATGTGCCGACTCGTGTGTGTTATTACACAGTGAGTATATTTAACGCCACTCTGTTTTGCCTCAGTGGCAAATACAGAGAACGCCGGCGCGCTTTATATCATAAACCCACCTAAGACACCAACTTTTGTTGTCACTTTCCGATAGCTCAATGTGAAAAGAAAGGCAGGGTTACGGAAGGTATTCTTGATAGGCAAAAAGGTAACGAGGGAAATAGGGCTGCCAACTGTTATTGGCAGATATTCTGTAGGCTGATACCATTAGTTCAATAATTTTTTCCTTGTTGAAAAACATACAACCAGCAGATTCGCTGGCATTGAATGGACAAGTTTCATGGCAATCTCAATTAAAACCTCTGAAGATATTGAAAAAATGCGCGTCGCCGGTCGACTGGCGGCAGAAGTGTTGGAAATTATTGAACCTTACGTCAAACCCGGTGTAACAACAGGTGAATTAGATCGTATCTGTCACGATCACATTACCCATAAACAACAGGCTGTCTCTGCCTGCCTTGGTTATAATGGTTTCCCAAAATCCGTTTGTATTTCTGTTAATGACGTAGTGTGTCATGGTATCCCTAGTGATGATAAGGCATTGAAAGATGGCGATATTGTTAATATCGATGTGACTGTCATCAAAGAGGGCTTCCACGGTGATACATCAAAAATGTTCATTGTTGGCAAACCAACCATTCAGGGTGAGCGCCTATGCCGCATCACTCAGGAAAGCCTCTATCTGGCCTTGAAAATGGTGAAGCCCGGTATTCGCCTGCGCACCCTTGGTAGAGCCATCCAACAATTTGTTGAAGCTAACGATTTTTCTGTAGTCCGTGAATATTGCGGTCACGGCATCGGCGAAGGGTTCCATGAGGAACCACAAGTACTGCACTATGACGCTGATGATGGTGGTGTTGTTCTGCAAAAAGGCATGGCTTTTACTATTGAACCTATGGTTAACACCGGTGACTACCGCATCCGTACCATGAAAGATGGCTGGACAGTCAAAACGAAGGACCGCAGCCTGTCTGCACAGTATGAACATACCATTGTTGTTACTGATAACGGCTGTGAAATCATGACATGGCGTAAAGAAGAAGAGTCAGCGCTTTCCGCAGTCTTGGTAAATGAATAATTAAAACAGCACACTACGAAGCCTTGCTGAAATCATACAAGGCTTCTCATCTCTTCTCTGCAATATCCTCTTGTTTAACCCCCTACTTTCTCAGTAATCTGGCCTTATGATTCGCCCTTCTCATAGGTTTATGCTTATGCCAGCAGATATCGCCACAATTCGGGCCCCTATCCCGCCACTTTCTCCCGCTGATTTTTCTAGCGAAGAGCTTCACTACCCTATGTTGAAACAGCACCTCGAAGAATTTCAACTTTGGCTAGAGCATGCATTTAAAGCGGGGATTTCCGCAGAAGCCTTGATTTCTGCACGCAGTGATTACATAGACCAGTTATTACAACAATTATGGCATGCCTATGGATTTGATAAGATTTCATCACTTTCATTGATTGCCGTCGGCGGATATGGCCGACGGGAACTGCATCCGCTATCTGATATTGACGTACTGATACTCAGCGAACAGTCGCTCACACCGCCTCAAGCTCAGAATGTTGGACAATTTATCACTTTACTATGGGATATCCGGCTGGAAGTCGGTCACAGTGTTCGCACACTTGAAGAGTGTTTGCTGGAAGGGCTGTCAGATCTAACTATTGCGACGAATTTAATCGAATCACGATTAATTTGCGGCGATCCAGCCATTTTTCTTCAATTACAGCAACATACCTTCAGTGATGGTTTTTGGCCTTCTACTGACTTCTTTGATGCCAAAATTGTTGAACAACACGAACGCCACCAGCGCTATCACAGTACAAGTTATAATCTGGAACCTGATATCAAAAGCAGCCCCGGAGGGTTGCGAGACATTCATACCCTACTGTGGGTTGCCCGTCGCCATTTTGGTGCAACCTCCATAGATGAAATGGTCGACTTTGGTTTCCTAACAGTGGAAGAACGTAATGAATTAAATGAATGCCAAAGCTTCCTTTGGCGTATCCGCTTTGCTCTTCATCTGGTAGTCAACCGTTATGATAATCGCTTGTTATTTGATCGCCAGTTCAGTATTGCTCAATTATTAGGTTATCAAGGGGAACGTAATCAACCGGTAGAACGAATGATGAAAGATTTCTATCGGATGACACGCCGCGTTAGCGAACTCAACAATATGCTACTGCAACTGTTTGATGAAGCTATTCTGGCACTGGAAACCAATGAAAAATCCCGCCCACTGGACAGTGAATTCCAGCTACGGGGGCAACTTATTGATCTAATCGACGAAACCCTGTTTATCAAAGAACCCGCAGCTATTATGCGGATGTTTTATCGCATGGCAGAATATGAAGAAGTTCAAGGCATTTATTCTACTACGTTACGCCACCTCCGTTATGCGCGCCGCAACCTGTCTCAGCCATTGTGCGAATTGCCGGAGGCTCGCCAAATCTTTATGGATATTCTACGTCACCCCAGGGCGGTTGAAAGCGCATTTGTGCCCATGCATCGTCACAGTGTTCTTGGTGCTTACACACCGCTTTGGGGCAATATTGTCGGTCAGATGCAGTTTGATCTGTTTCACGCCTATACCGTCGATGAACATACCATCCGCGTACTGAGAAAATTGGAAAGTTTTGCCGATGAGAATAACCGTCCAGCCCATCCACTCTGTGTTGAGCTATACCCTCGTCTGCCTCAACCTGAGCTTCTACGTCTTGCTGCGCTATTTCATGACATCGCCAAAGGGCGTACTGGCGACCATTCTGAACTTGGCGCTGACGATGCGCTAGCGTTTTCACTGCAACACGGGCTTAACTCACGAGAAGCTGATTTGGTAGCCTGGCTGGTTCGTCATCATCTGTTAATGTCAGTCACAGCTCAACGACGAGATATTCAGGACCCAGAAATCATCAAGCAATTTGCCCATCAAATCCTCAATGAAACCCGGTTACGCTACCTAATCTGCCTGACAGTCGCTGATATCTGCGCAACCAATATCAATCTATGGAACAGTTGGAAACAGAGCTTGTTACGGGAACTCTATTTCTCTACAGAGCATCAATTGCGCCAGGGAAATACGCCAGATTTTCGGGAACGTATCCGTCATAACCGTTTTCAGGCACTTGCTCTGTTGCGCCAAGATAATATTAACGAACAGGAACTTCATCGGCTCTGGAGTCGTTGTCACGCAGATTATTTCCTTCGCCACACGCCAAAACAACTTGCCTGGCACGCCCGTCATCTAGTGCAACATGATTCTCAAGAGTCGCTGATATTGATAAGTACCAAGCCAACCCGCGGTGGTACAGAAATTTTTATCTGGAGCTTAGATCGTCCTTCCCTGTTTGCGGCAGTTGTCGGCGAACTGGATAGACGTAACCTGAGTGTTCATAATGCTCAAATATTTACCAATCGTGATGGCATGACAATGGATACCTTCGTAGTACTGGAACCCAATGGTCATCCTTTAGCATTGGATCGCCATGAAATAATACGTAACGCACTTTTACAAGTCGTTCTGGACCCTTATACCAAGACACCGAAAACACGAAAATTACCAACCAAATTGCGCCACTTCAACGTACCAACAAAAGTGACCTTCTTACCTACCCATAACGAACGACGAACCTATATGGAACTATTTGCCCTGGATCAACCGGGGTTACTGGCAAGAGTCGGTAATATTTTCGCCGAAATGGGGGTTTCACTACATGGTGCACATATCACCACGATTGGTGAGCGTGTCGAAGATTTTTTTGTTCTGGCGGATAAAGATCACAAAGCTTTAAATAAAAAAGTCAGAGAAGAATTATCAGAAAGGTTGACAGCAACCCTAAATCCAAAGGATAAAATATAACTCAATATATACCCTATGGATTTCAAGATGCATCGCGGCGGCAAGGGAGCGAATCCCCGGGAGCATAGAGAACTATGTGACCGGGGTGAGTGAGTGTAGCCAA
>NZ_JFGV01000056.1:0-34771 GCF_000612035.1 Photorhabdus aegyptia
GACCTCAATAAACCACATGTTTTGATAAAAAGCGCGGCGCGGAAATTTTATCAATTTAAATGACGCGCTTTTTCAATTTACGCGGCTCGCTACACAGGTGAATACGTCGGTAATGAATCATCTTCAAAGATTGCCGTAATTTCCTGCTCTAAATTTGGATAGTCAAACTTTGAAAGAGAGGTCTCCTTTGTTTGCATTGTGAGGTACCCCCATAAATAAGTTTCGCCATAGGCTTCTCCTTAATGTTTTTTTGAAATGGTGCCGTGTGCTTGCCCACTGACACCGCTATACCGTGATTGGCTCGATAATTATGACAATTAAGGTGGTTTTAAATTGATTGATTTTTTTGGGTTTATTAGACCACTACATTTCTCGTATTAATAATACCGAATCTAATAAGCGAAAAATAACGGTACAATCTTAAGCTAGACTATCTATTTTGCCATCCGTGGCGCATTCTCTTTATTTTTATGACTATCGCAAGTCATCCATTTGATTAAGCAGTAGCATCTGAAATCAATTGGGTTGCCGGTGCATCCTGTCCAAATCCTCGCAGCCCTACCACATGCACATGTTCGTGGTTTTTAAACACTTTACGTACCAGTTTATAAGTGGTCCCTTTTTCAGGGCTGATATTTTCCGGGGCGGCGATAATTAACTGCATTTGCAGGCGTTCACATAATTCAAACAAAGTAGCGATAGATTTAGCATCCAGACGCGCCGCTTCATCAAGGAATAATAACCGGCAAGGGGAAATATCTTTACCACGCAAACGGCGGGATTCTTCTTCCCAACTCTGCACCACCATCACCAATATCGACATGCCGGTACCGATCGCTTCACCGGTAGACAGCGCCCCACTCTCTGCTTTCAGCCAGCCATCCGATCCGCGGTTAACTTCAACATCCAGTTCCAAGTAGTTACGGTAATCCAGCAATTCTTCACCTATGGTTTGCGGCAAGCGCTGCCCCATATCTACTTGCGGATTCAGGCGCTGATAAAGTTTTGCCATTGCTTCCGAGAAGGTTAATCGTTGGCTGTTAAAGAGATCCTGATGCTGTTCTTGCTGCTCAGACAACACATCCAGCAATATTGCATGGCTTTCACGCACGTTGACATTCAACCGCACACCACGAACCTGTCCGAAGGAAACAGCTTGCAGCCCTTGGTTTAGCATGCGGATGCGGTTCTGCTCACGTTGAATGGTTTTGCGGATAATATTCGCCACACTTTTTGAACTGATGGCGAGTTTTTGCTCGCGGGCGGTCAGCTCTTCCGTCAAACGGGCCAGTTCAATTTCCATCTGTTCAATGGCATCAACCGGATCGTCAGTACGGATAATATCTTGACGAATACGTTCACGCAGGTGCTGATAAACGGCAATAAAGAACTGTACTTTACGTTCAGGCCGTTTGGGATCTTCTGACAAACGCAACGCATCACGTAGATGTTCGTTATCGGACACCGCCAGACGCAACGCACCCAATGCCTTATCCGACATGGAACGTAATGCGCCACCCTCCATATACGCCAGTTCACGGCGATGCAGACGACGCTCAACGCCATTGTCTTTCACCATGCGCATCACCGCACACCAACCCGCCTTGGCAGAAACCACCTGCTCACGGATTTGATAGTAATCCCGTTCCAATTTACGCAGTTTTTTCTGCAAGCTATCCATTTCCGCTTCGCAAAAAGCGATCTGCTTCTCAAGTTGGTTGACTCTGGAACGGTTAGTACTGAGCGCTTCATGGAGTCGATCTCGGCGCTCGCGGGCGCGCATTTCAGCATTCGTATCCGCCTGAACACCGATTTCTTTCATCTCCTGATGCAGCTCTTTCAGCATATCCTGTTTGGTTTCGTAAGAACTTTTTAGCGATGCCAGCACTTGGTTAAATTGGGCATATTGCGCTTGCTGTTGACGTAGCTGTTCGCGGGCGCGACTGCGGTCCGATTCCGCGTGTTCCAGACGCTGACGCAGTTTGTCATTCAGATCCGCATTTTCGTTGAGCATACCGGCAGAATCGCTGTAGCTAAAATGCGCACGACGCTGTACCACCTCCACCAGCGCAAAAGCCTGTTGTTTAGCCTGATGTTGGCTCTGTTTGGCGGTTTCATAGTCCTGCTGCAACTGTTCATGCTGCTGTGGATCGCTTTGCAGAACCGCAACCATCGGCTCCAATTTCGCCAGTGCCGAGCCATGTTGTTGCAGGAAATGGGCCGCTTCCTGCGCTTCATCCAATTCTTCACGTATTTCTTCTACGCGATCGATTAAGGTTTCATCCAGCAATAGCGTAACTTGAGGGATCAGGCGATTTAATGTCGTCAGGCTCTCTTTAGCCTGAGTATATTGCTGGCGCTGTTGTTGGGTCTGCTCTTCAAACCGGGATAATTCACGCTCCAGTTCCGTGTGACGCTGCCTCAGTTCGCGGATTTCCGCTTCCGGATCGGTATCAAATGCCACAGAGAGGTGTTTACCCACAAACTGACTGAATGACTGATGCGCACGCTGGATTTTCTGCACATCAAAAGAGAGCGTGGCGTAACGTTCCGCCAAAGTGTCGCGCTCCAGATTCAAGGCTTCTAAACGATTTTCTCTAGCGGCGCGACCAAACAACGGCAATTCAGGATAACGAGAATAACGCCATTGACGGTCGGAAGATTTGACCAGTACCGCATTGGTCTGCTCTTCAGCATTAAATACGCTGTCATCAAAGGATTGCGGATCACCTTCAATTAAGTAGAGATCTTCCGGGCAATCTTCCAGCGTTTCAAGATGTGGACGCACCAAGGAAAGATCGGGCACCACAATGCCATGTCGCGCGGGTCCATACAGGGCGGAGAAGTACGGCGCATCATCAATGGTGATATCGTCATAAATCTCTGACAGCAAAACCCCGCCGAAACGTTCCGCTAACGCAATCATCCGGCTATCTTCCGCACCGCTTGGTTGGCTGAGACGTTCAATCTGCTGTTCCAGATCACGTTTTTGCGCCGCAACTTCATCACGTTCTACCGTCGCTTCACGCTCGCGTTCAAGCAACTGCTGCATATATTCAGTCACGTCATTACTGCTTGCCAGTGTTTCACCGCTCTGTTCGCACAGTTGATGCAAAGTATCCTGCGCTGCCAACCAGACCGGAGCGCGAGCAGTCAATGACTGAATTTTCTGTTTCAGTTGTTCAAGCGCCTGGCGCATCTCCATACGGCGTTCACCGCTTTCATTAACGCTTAGGCTTAGCGCTTCCTGACGGGCTTCAAGTTCATTCTGTAACCCTTCCAGATCTTCGGCCTGATATTGCTGCCCCTGACGTTTACAAAATTCGTTTAATAAACGCTCTGCATTTTGTTGGTTGTTCAGGCGCTGCTCCAATTCAGCCAACTGCATGCGTAACGGCTGAACTCGATCCGCCAAATGTCGCTGTGATGACCAATCACGCAGCAATTCCCGGGCGCTCTGCCACGCTTCACTACGGCTGATTTCACCAACCATACTTTTGACTAATTGATACGCTTGTTCGAACTGATTATGTGCCGCATCAGCAACACTCAATTTCTGTTCCAATGCCAACAGGGCTTCTGTCGCCTGCTGCTCTTTAGCCTGAAAAGTTTCCAGCCATGTTTCTGCATTATCAGCGGCAAGATCCGGTAGCCGACAAAGCTCACGAGCACGTTCCAGCGCTTGTAGCGCCTGTTGATACTGAATAGCACGAGTTTGCTGAACATCCAGCGCCTGCTGGTAATCCGCCAACTGGCTTTTCAGCTCATCGACTTCCTGTTCTGCCGCTTCCGCTCTGGCTTCATATTCAGATTGAATTTCCGCAGCTTCTTCAACAACCTCAGTTTGTTCTTCCAGACGATAAGAAAGTTCTTCCAGATCCCCCTGATAACGATCAATTTTTTCCTGCTGACGCATGGCGGTTTGCACCAGATTCAGGTGGTCACTAGCGGCCTGATAATCCGTTTCTAAATCGTCAGAGGCGCCATTTTGCTCAGTCAGCTCCCGCGCTATCTCTACATGGCGATACTGCTCGGTTGCCAATTGCCTATGGCTGCCAAACAGTTCTCCACGTAATGCCAATGCTTGATCCAGATAGGTACGCCGCTCATTGGCATGGCGCATATAATCAGCGGAAACGTAAGAAGTTGCTTCGGTGATCAAATGTTTGAATAGATCGCGATCAGATTGAGTTACCCGGATAGCTTCCAGTGTTATTCGGTTTTCACGCAGCGCCGCTTCCATATCCTGAAATGCCTTGCGAACACCGCTGTTTTCCGGCAACAGGTAATCACGCAGGGAACGGGTAATGGCGCTGGAGATACCCCCGTACAGGGAAGCTTCGATCAGACGATAGAATTTACTGCGATCACTCGCTGAACGCAGGCGTTTGGGTATCACACCCAAATCAAACATCAGCGCATGATAATCGGTAATGGAGTTAAATTGTTTGAACTGCACGCCTTCCATTTCATCAAGGCGATCTTTCAGTTCATTCAATGGCAATACACGCGCTTGTCTTTCACCGACATTTTCAGTCAGTAATTGAGTCGGCTGGATCGCGGTTGGCAAGCCTTGGATCATAAAAGCTTTGATATCAACTTTACGGTCACGCCCCGCAACCTGTTGCAACCTCACCCCAACAATGACTCGCTGATGCCGAGAGTTAATCACATCCAGTGTTGAGTAACAGACCCCCGCCCGCAATTTGCCGTGCAAACCTTTATCACGAGAACCGGAAGTGGCACCGGCTTCGGTGGTGTTACGGAAATGCAACAAGGTTAAATCAGGGATCAGCGCGGTGACAAAAGCCGCCATCGTGGTAGATTTACCCGCCCCATTACCGCCTGATAAGGTTGTGACTAATTCATCAAGATCAAATGTTCTGGCAAAAAAACCATTCCAGTTAACCAGCGTCAGTGAACGAAATTTACCGCGTTCAATCATGGTTGTTCATCTCCCGCATCTTCTGCTGAGTTATCCGGTGTTTCATCATTTTCACTATCATCAAGCGACAAGCCGCCTTCAACCGGCATTGCTTCACCGTCACGGATCATCCTCAGTTGGACTTCACGAGGATCGTCGCCACTGCGTACATCCGCACCAAAACGGAATACCGCCTCAGTAATGGTAAATTTATTACTGTCATTTGGCAGGATATAGACCATACCCAGACGACGCAGACGGTTCAGTGTCGTGCGCACTTTTTCCTGCAATTTCTGTTTATCCAAATCGGAACCGGAGGAGCGCTGGTTGACAAACTTCATCAACTTGCCCTCATCGGCCAGTGAGATCAGCTCTTCGTACAGCTCTTGAGCCGTAAAAATCCCCTGATTAGCCAGGCGTTCCGGGCTGAGATAGAGATAACAGAGAATTTTTCCTACCATCATATCCAGCTCAGATAATACCGAGCGCGGGATCAAGGTCGTTGAACGGGGACGCAGATAGAAGAAACCTTCTGGCGCACGGATCAACTCCACATTATAGCGGGCGTAAAATTCCTCCAATTGCTCCTGAAAATCCATCAGATAAGCATGATTATCAAGATCATCTATCCCGATATGACGACCCGCACGAAGTTGGCTATCCAGTTCCGGGAAAAGTGAATTGGCTAACGCCTGTGCCAGTTTAACTGACATAAATTGTTCAATATGTGTCGATGACATGTGCCTGTACCTTGGCTCCGTAATCATTAATCGCTAACCATTCCGCTGGCAACCCAGAGAAATCCGCTTCTGCCACACCCAATCGTACAGCCTGATCCACCAAAATACGCGCCACATCAAAGTGACGAGAAAGCGGATGCTGAACAAGGTAATCCCTTAACACTGCACCTAAATCCAGTGGGCGCTGTTCCTGTCGATATATCAACAGCGCTTTTTCAATCATTTCTGCCAGCTGTTCGTTTATTTCACTGAATTCTTCATATTCCAGTTCTAATGGCAGTTCACCCGTCACCTCTTCATTACGTAACGTCAATTCTTCGTCCCGCATATCGAGCAAACGTTCGGCGTTAGCAATGGTGAGGGACCACGGATTATCAAAATAGTGTTGAACTGATTGACGTAAGCGCTGAGAGAAAATCCGGTTTTTATCCATATCAATCGCAGTACGGATAAATTTGTGAACGTGACGATCATAGCCAATCCATAAATCAATCGCCTGCTGACCCCAACTGATAATACGGTCCAGTTTGCTTTGCAGATCAAATACCAGTTTATCAACCAGCTCTGATCCTCCACTATCCATGTTGGCTTCCTGAATACGCAGCAAATTAGCCTGTAGTTTATCTCCGGCCGCTTCTAGTGTGTCCTGGAGTTCCCGCAACGTACCTGATGTTTCAGATAACAGTTGCTCACAATTGGCAATCGCTGCTTGCCAATCTTGATTCAGCAACGCCGCAATATCTTCTTTCACCGAGCTTTGCTGCTCGTCCATTACGCGCTGAGACATGTCGATGCTGTCGAAGATTTCTGCGACAGAATATTTCAGCGGCGCAAAAACATTACGGTGCCAGTGAAATTCATCTCCCCCTTCTTCTGCCGCTTCCGCAGCCCGGTGCAACTCACTCGCCACTACCGAAAGTTGCATCGAAAGACGTAAGGTAGAAAATTCCCGCTGACGAATATAGTAGTCACTGATACCCATCCCAAGCGGGGTTAAGCGATAAATTGCATTGCTCTCGGCTAATTCACTGGTAAAACGGTTAAGAATTTTCTGACGCACCATATCATTGATGGCATTGTTGGCCCGCACAGCGACAGATTCTGTGGTCTGCTCAAATCCTTTGCAAACTTCACGAAAGGCATCAACCAGCTCCCCTTCGCTCATCTCGCCATCCAGACGCTCGCTGTTCAACACCGCAATGGCCATCAGAAAAGCCAACCTTTCTGCGGGCAAGGAGATGGAAAAATCGTTTTTCCTGGCCCAAGACACCAGTTCCGGGACAGTCTGGGAATATTCACTCATAATTTGTCCTTTAAACTGTTAAAGCGGGCTTGCGTGCCATGACATGAATGTAGCGCCCCAAGCTGATATAAGGCTCCTGTCGGCAATAACGCTGTTCCAATTCCAGCAACGCCGGGAAGTTTTCGCTCTGTAATTGGCGATTTTGCAAATAATCGTGAAAAACACGCACGCCTGTTTTGCCGGTAATCGTCATATTTAATTCATCAAGCCATTGATATACCTGTTCCGGCGCCAATGGATTCTGAGGCGATAATGAACGTTTTCTGCGACGTTGTATATTGGGCGTCGCCAAATGAAAATTACCTAAAATAGCATTACGCATTACTAAGCCATTGGCATTGTAAAACATTAAAGACAGAGCGCCACCCGGATTAATGATATTCATTAGCACTTCTATTACATATTTCTGTTCGGTAATCCATTCCAGCACTGCATGAAATAATACCAAATCTACTGGCTGCTCTATATATTGGCTAATTTCCTGTACCGGGCTTTGTATAAATTGCATATTTTGGCTGACCCCTTTCTCTTCCGCGACCAGCCTTGCCCGCTGGATCATCTCTTCTGATAAATCACACAATATCACTTGATGACCCAATGCAGCTAATTGGCATGCCATATTTCCCTCACCACCACCCGCATCTAAAATACGCAGTGAACGCTGAGGTAATTGAGCCAGTAATTCGCTGATATCCTGCCAGACAACGGCTTGCCTGATTTTACCTTTGGTTGTGCCGTAAATATTACGAGAGAATTTGTCTGCAATATCATCGAAATTGCGATCCCGCATGAAAAGCTGCCTCACTAATGGAATAGATCTGATTTATCTGTTGAGATTTCATTACGCTAACTGCTATTTTCGCACAGCATTCGTTGATATAACCACTTTTGACGACAAACTGTGAACCACATGGCTATAATTCAACCAAATTAAGGTAAATAAATGCAATTTTTATTTAAAAAATACCTCGGCGCAATGGTAATGCCTCTGCCATTAATATTGCTAATTTCACTTGCTGCTTTATTACTGCTGTGGTTTACCCGTTGGCAAAAAACAGGTAAAACGATTCTGACACTCAGTTGGCTCACGCTACTTTTACTAAGTTTACAACCTGTTGCCGATAAGCTGCTGTTACCACTGGAATCGGTTTATGCTAAAAGCGCCACATCTGATCCCAGTCACATCAATCCACTGGTTGATTACATCGTCGTTCTTGGTGGCGGCTTCACTTATAACCCAAATTGGGCACCTAGTTCAAACTTACTTAACAACAGCTTGCCACGAGTGACAGAAGGTATTCGCTTATATCGCCTGAACCCCGGCTCTAAAATGGTCTTTACCGGTGGTAAAGGGGCAAATGTTAAAAGCAGCGCTGAAGTCGCCGCTGCCGTAGCCCAATCGCTCGGCGTACCCGCAGAAGATACGATCGCACTGACAAAACCAATGGATACTGAGCAAGAAGCCAATGAGGTTGAGAAACTGATTGGTAAACAACCCTTTATTTTAGTGACTTCCGCCAATCATATGCAGCGAGCGATAACTTTTTTTCAACAGCATGGGTTAAACCCGATTCCCGGCCCGGCTAACCAATTAGCGATCACTTCACCATTACATCCTTGGGAAAAATATCTGCCCTCAGCTTACTATCTGTCTCATTCAGAGCGGGTATGGTATGAAACTTTAGGCACGCTCTGGCAACGCATTAAACCGTCGAAAGATTTGGAACAGCCACAAAAATCAGAGCATTCTCAACCGAAATAATCCTAAAGCTACTTCTTGAAGTCAAAATGATGGAGAAACGAAAGCGCAATAGAAACAATATAGAAATAAACAACATAGAAATAAACAGCAATAAAATGACGCGCTTTCGTTAATCCAAAAATAAATTCAAACTACTAATCAGTCTCAATAAACATTTTTCTGACTGCGATCAGATCTTCCGGGGTATCAACACCCACTGCCGGCGCTTTTAATGCAATTCCCACATGAATTTTCTCACCGTACCAAAGTACCCGCAGTTGTTCCAGCATTTCAATTTGCTCCAACGGGCTTGGCTCCCACTGCACATAGCGACGGATAAAACCCGCGCGATAGGCATAAATACCAATATGACGCAGGAAATTATCCCCAATCGTTTCCCGTGATTGTATAAAACGGTCACGCTCCCAGGGAATGGTTGCTCTGGAGAAATAGAGCGCATAACCCTGTTTATCCATAACGACTTTCACTGCATTAGGATTAAAAGCTTCCTCTGCATCATGAATCTGCACGGCCAACGTTGCCATTCCCGCTTTGCAGCCCGCCAAATTCTCTGCAACCTGTTTAATAATCTCTTCGGGAATCAGTGGTTCATCACCCTGAACATTAACGATAATTTCATCATCGGCAAATTGATATTTGTCGATAACCTCAGCTAACCGTTCGGTGCCTGAATGATGATTTTCGTTGGTCAAGCAAGCCTCACCACCGGCAGCCACAACTGCATCAACAACATCATGATTATCTGTTGCCACAATGACGCGTTTAGCACCTGAACGCTTGGCCCGTTCCATAACACGAACAATCATTGGCTTGCCGTGAATATCAGCCAAAGGTTTACCGGGTAAACGGGTTGAAGCAAAGCGAGCTGGAATAATAACGGTGAACATGCCTTATTTTTCCTCATCCAGAGGTAATTCACGGGCTTCGTTATCTAACAGGACGGGAATACCATCACGTACAGGAAACGCAAGTCGATCCAACTTACAGATGAGTTCACAATTCTCTTTATCGTAGCTGAGTTTTCCGTTACATACAGGACAGGCAATAATTTCAAGTAAACGATGATCCATACATCCTCCAATTATGGAGCTTTAATTTAGTGCAACTTAGTGCGACCCAGAATAACATAAGCTTGGCATCATCGTTAACTCTTGTTATTTGATCTTTCGATCCCTTTCCCAACACTATCCACTGAAAAATCAGGCAAGCTGGTGAAAGCCCAAAACCATCTCGGTAGGCGTAATTGGCGCAAACCCTAATTGCCAATAAATCATCAATATAAACAGCAAACAAAAAACCGGAGAGTAAGCGTCGTTGTCAAAAATGACTCACTTCGCTACCCTCCGGGTTTTACCAAAGGTCCGTTTAAAAAAACGATTACCTTTGTTTGCATATGGTTCAATGCTTCCTCTTTACCACTTAAAGAATGGCAATAAAATAGCTTGATTTTGATAGGGTTTCAGAATGCTATCACATCTGCTGCGGTTAAATCATAACCTTTACGAATAATTGAAAATTCTACATCCTGCCCTTCTGTAAGTGACTTGTTTTTTGTATTAGCAATCGCTTTTCTATTGACGAATATGTCTTGTCCCCCATCCTGTGGAGAAATAAAACCATATCCTTTATGCTCATCAAACCATTTCACTCTACCCATCTTTAATTGTAATGTCATAATAACTCCCCCATTTGTCCATCTCACAATAATTTAATATATTGTTTTTGATGTCTTTTTACCCTTTATTCAATTTTCGAATAGAACCTCATCTCAGTTTCAATACCTTGACCTTGAAATACATTTCATTCGAGTAGTGCATCGTTTAAGTAACAGATACGAGCGGATATCCTACCAGAATCGTACATGTCTGAACCAAGAATACACAATAGTCGTTTATCCTTAATGGATAGTTTTAATATCAGTTAACAATGGCGAAAAATCAAATAAATCTGAAAAATTACTGAAATTGTACGAATTGTTGGCAAGGTGGGAACCATTTTGGTAGGGAGCAGAAGAGAGTCTCCCTGTTAACTATCATCGGGTTAGAGGCCGCTTTGATTAAAACATTAAATTTACTTAATATTTTTATTCATCTCCAATAACGAACAGATCTTGTTCAACATTATCTCTCCCTTTTCCTGAGGAAACCGAGCATCTACCGGTAAATACCACCAATTTGGCTGAGCAAAACTAAAACACTTAACCGCATCCTTTTCTGTCATCAGTAAATTCTGGTTTGTATCAGCCAGATGGCACAATTGATCTTGTGTGTACTGTTGATGGTCGGCAAATGCATACTCCTTTTGCAGGTCAGCGCCTAACTGTTGCAAGGTCGCAAAAAACCGTGGTGGATGCCCGATTCCAGCCATAGCAACAGCGTGAGGTATCAGATTCACCGCGCGTTTTTCACCGCTAACCATATTCACAGCTAATTCGCCAGCTAATGTCATCGATAATTCTCCTGACTGAGGGGAACCACCGTTGGTAATAATGGCATTAACCCGATTCAATCGCCCAGATAATTCACGCATTGGACCAGCCGGAAGCCACCAACCATTGCCAAAACGGCGCACACCATCAATAACCGCAATTTCAAAATCTCGCTGCAAAGCATAGTGCTGTAAACCATCATCAGTGACGATAATATCCAATGGCGTATCTGCCAGTAATGCTTTCACTGCTTCAACCCGTCTTGGGGCAACTGCCACAGGTGCGGCTGTTCGACGATGAATTAATACCGGTTCATCACCGGCCTGAGCCGTGGTGACATTTTCAGTCACCAACAGAGGATAATTTTCTGCTTTCCCCCCATAACCACGGGAAACAACACCAACCCGGCAACCTTTTTGCTGCAACTGCTCCACCAGCCAGATAACCACCGGCGTTTTACCATTACCACCGGCAGTTAGATTACCCACGACCACAACAGGCACAGGCGCTTTCCAAGATTGACTCAAGCCTGTTTTATAACTTAACCACCGTAAGCCACTTATCAGCCCATAAAGGGCTGAAAAAGGTAATAACAGTAAATAAAGCCATGAACGGCCTGACCATATGCGCTCAATCATTGCCCAAATTGCATCCGATGTAGTTGTGAGTAAACACCATTTTGTTGCTCCAGCAAAGAGAGGTGATTACCTCGTTCAACAATATGCCCATCTTCAATCACCAGAATTTCATCCGCTTTTTCAATGGTTGAAAGACGATGTGCAATAACCAGCGAGGTTCTATTTTTCTGCAATTCATCCAATGCCGCCTGAATTGCCCGTTCAGATTCCGTATCCAACGCCGAAGTTGCCTCATCAAGAATCAGCACCGGAGAATCACGCAATAAGGCACGCGCGATAGCAATACGCTGACGCTGACCACCGGAAAGCAATACGCCATTTTCACCGATCATGGTATCCAGGCCATTATCCAACTTCCTGATAAAATCCATTGCGTAAGCCATCTCAGCCGCCCTCTCAATCTCTTCACGGCTATATTGGTTTTCACTGGCATAAGCAATATTATTCGCTACCGTGTCATTAAATAAATGCACATTCTGCGATACCAGAGCAACCTGTCCACGCAAAGAAGAGAGCGTATATTCCCGTAAATCATGGTCATCAAGCAGAATACTACCTTCATTGACATCATAAAAACGGGTCAGCAAATTCGCTATTGTGGATTTACCCGAACCGGAACGCCCAACTAAAGCGACAATTTTACCCGCCGGGATATGCATAGAAATGTTTTGTAGCGCCGGCAGTTCCTTGGTCGGGTAGCAAAAAGTCACATTACGGAATTCAATATTACCGTCCGCTTTTTTAAGCTCCAATTTGCCATCATCTTTTTCCTGTTCCATATCCAGAATAGCAAACAGAGTCTGACAGGCCGCCATGCCCCGCTGGAATTGCGCATTAACATTCGTCAAAGATTTTAACGGACGCATCAGCGCAATCATTGATGAGAATACCACGGTAATTTTACCCGCAGTCAGTGTGTCCATAATCTCCGGAAAACTTGCCGCATAGAGAACAAAAGCCAAAGCAAATGAAGCAATAAGCTGAATAATTGGATCAGAAATTGAGGAAGCAGAAACCATCTTCATGCCTTGTTGACGCATATGGTTACTGACTTTATTAAAGCGCTCAGTCTCTACTTTCTGCCCGCCGAAAATGAGCACTTCTTTATGCCCTTTTAACATCTGCTCAGCACTGGCAGTGACTTGCCCCATGCTGTTCTGCATATTTTTACTGATATCACGAAATCGTTTCGATACCACGCGAATCACTAATGACACGATCGGCGCAATCACAATCAGGATCAGAGATAATTGCCAGCTATAGTAAAACATCAAAACAAACAGGCCGATAATGGATGCCCCTTCCCTGACCACGGTAATCAGTGCACTGGAAGAGGAGGAGGCCACCTGTTCAGAATCATAAGTGATACGGGAAAGCAGAGTCCCTGTAGATTGCTGATCAAAAAATGATACCGGCATCCCCATCATATGGCTGAACAGATGGCGACGCATCTGCATCACCACTTTACCGGAGACCCAAGAGATACAATAACTTGATACAAACCCGGATAGCCCTCGCATAATCATTAAAGCAATCACAATCAGCGGCATCCATTTCAGTACATCACTGCTTGCTTTGCCGAAACCTTCATCAAGTAAAGGCTTAAGCAATGAAAGCATTAACGTATCACCGGCAGCATTAAGGATCAGTGCAACCGCAGCAACTATCAGCCCAATCCTAAACGGAGAGATAATTGGCCATAGTCGGCGAAACGTCTGCCAGGTAGAAAGGTCTTTATCATTCATTATTGAGTTACCAACACAAAAGAAATAGCGGGTTATTCTACTCATGATCACCACGAATACCAAACCACTGATGATACCAACGTGACATAATTTGTTGCCTATAGCTCATCATTTCAACATGATCGCCATAAAAATAAGCGGTTATCTGCCCGGATACCGCGGTGCTACGCCATTCTGCTCCGGTTTTACGATAACGTCGCTGTACCTTAACCGAAGGGAGTCGCCACGGGCTATAACGTGCAACAGAGGCCAGTGCATATTGTGGTGAGACGGTATGAATAAAAGCGGCTGTAGATGACGTATTACTACCATGATGTGGAACTTGCAATATGGTCGATTTTAAATTCTCTTTTTCTATTCCCAATAGCTTGTATTCCCCTTGTTTTTCCAGATCTCCGGTCAAAAGTAAGCTATGTTTGCCATCATCTACCCGAATGACACAGGATTCGTCATTACCTGCGTGTAATGATCTTACCGGCGGCCATAATACACGGAAGCTCAACTCTTGCCAGCGCCACTGTTCACCGCGTATACATGGAAGATGTCGCTGATTGATTAAAGAACTTCTCACAGCAATACTAGGATATTTTTGTTGTAAGAATTCTAACCCGCCCGTATGGTCAAGATGATCATGACTGATAATAATCTGCTCTGGCGTTAATCGATGCCAACGCAAATAAGGGACAATCACTCTTTCAGCCATACTGCCGGTTTCCCAACGATTACCGGTATCAAAAATCAGCGCTTTGCCATCTTTTTCAATGATAACCGCAAGGCCATGCCCAACATCCAGCATAGAAAATCGCCACAGATATTCTTCATTGCGCCTCAAATAGCAGAGCATTATCCCCAAAGAAATCGCAATCAGTAACTTATATGATTGCCACCAAGCAAATCGCCAAATAATGACAACAAACCAACCAATAAACGTTATTAAGAAGGGAAAACGGCCAGTTTCACTCCATGACTGTTGCAAAACTGGCAAAGGAATTAAAGAGAAGGTTACAGAGTAATCGACTAATTGCCATAATAAAGCGTGAATAAAGGAACAAAAATTGCTTATTAATGCCAGCATAATCAACGGAACAGTAATAAAAGAGATGATTGGCACGGCCCAAAAGTTAGCCAATAAAGCAGAAAAATTGACACCATGAAATAATAATAGCTGGAGAGGAATAAGCATCAGCATCATACCCATCTGCATATATAACCCTCGCAGCCATAGCCATTTCCAACCATAACGAAATGGCTCAATCAACGGCGCCCAAAAGAACCAGAACATTAGCGCCATCACAGCAAAGAAAGAGAGCCAGAAGCTATCAGAAAGCACAGTCAGGGGATCAAATAAGAGAATCATTGCGGCTGTCCACAATGCCCACTGCCAAGGGAAACAAAGAATATTTTTGTAACGTAAATATAGCCAGAGCGTTAAACCCAGTAATGCACGAATAGCCGGAATGCCCCAACCCGATAACCAGACATAATTTATTGCCACTATCCAACCAGTAATCAATGGAAATCTGTGCCCTATCCAGTGCGCGGGAAAGAAGAGTTGTAATAATCTTGCCATCCACCAACCAAACATACTGGCAACGGTAATATGCAACCCAGAAATAGCCATAAGGTGAGCCGTACCTGTTTGTTGCAATAATAAATTATCCTCCCTACTTAACCACCGACGCTCTCCGAATGCTAATGCCATCGCAATACCACTATGCCTCAATTCACGAATATCCGGTGCAATATGAGTGACTAATCGCTGACGTAAGTTACATTCCCCATCAATTAATTCAGCATGAATGACTTTCCCTGTTAAAGGCTGACGGATAGCCAATGCCCTACGCTGGCTATCATATCCCCCCTGATTTAGCTGACTATGAACCGGTCGCAATTTCATTTTCAACAGCCATTCTTGACCAGCACACAGAGATTCGGGCGAAATATCCCAAGAAGCGGAAACATACAGTGGCGGAAAAACAACTCTGTTTTCATTCTCAATAATACGCAGAATAATCCTGCCTTGCTCTTCATTATCTAATGATAAGCTTTCAATAATAACTCGAGATAAATGCACTTTCTCACTAAAATAGATTATCTGTTCGAGCAGATGATTTCCCTGCCAGCACCCAATAAGAAATGCCAGTAATGAAATTGAAATCATCCGGCAAAGACAAAATGGCAAGAATAAACAGAATAGCGCCAGTAATAGCAATGTAATAATCTGCCATTTCCGTGGTAACTCCGGTAGAAAAAGCAAGGGTACAATACCGATAATAATAGCTATTGCAGCCTGATTCACGCTAATGATTGGTATAGGTTGTTTCCAATTTTTCGTTATCTTGTTTGTCAAAACTGAAAACCACATCCTTATTCATCCTTACCCTTTTATTTTTCCAGCAGAGTATTCCTTATTTTTTACAATGCCGCCAGAAGCATAAGAAAAATTATCAAACACCTTCGCAGATTAATTTCAGGCTAGCAATCTTTTCAAAAATATATGCGAACAGCTTCGCAAATACAGAAAACCCCCACCTACTCATTACTTAACAAATGTTATATATTGGTCGCAAATCCAATATTGCTATACTGATATCAAATAAAATATTTCGTAAGGTTTTGTCTGTAATCCTCATTACAGACATAAATAAACATTATAAGTTATTATGAACTCACAAGAAGTTACATTATCCACTTATTATTATAATTAAATATTAAATTCATTTTTGAAATTATTAACCAAGTCTATGAATTAATAGAGCAATCAACCTAACCATATGTAAAACAATAGAAATTATTATTATCAGACATTACCTTAGTTATTGATCACTAAATTAGTGAAACTACTTAAATGACTGTCCACTTTTTGTTTTGTGATTACGATCGCATTGATTAAGTTTAAATAACATTAAATTAATGTTTCCATTCTATTTTTATATGGAAAATAATCAAAAAATCATGTTAAATACAATAAGGTGGTTTTTATGAAAAACAAAATAATTGTATCTGACTCTCTGCAAGAACATCATCTTACTAAACTATTTAATGATGAAGTGTTAGCAATCCATATAAAGAAATATGTTGATAACCCTCTTGCAGACAAGCTCTCTGATTTTTTCCTCTCCCACGAAAATCTAGAATGTCATCCTCATGATTTGAAAAAAGGAGATGAAGTTGTTTTAGTTGATTATGGTGTTGATAGAATCGGTCCATCTTACAATACAACTTTTGGCAAATCCAAAGATAGCGATAGCTATAAAAAATACTTTGAAAATGCACTACCTGCCATCAGAAACGTCAGAAATTTCTGTGCTCCAGTATTAGCCCCTTTCGATAAATTTCGTTTAGAACTGGATGAAATATGGTCCGCCGGAGCCAGTATTGCCAACTTTGAAGGTAAAAAGATGCACGCGGGTATTGCCAGAGTGATGAACAGGCCAGAACGCTCTTTCATGGTTGAAAAGCAACCTCATTTTGATGGCCTTCAACAACAATCGGTCAATTTGTTGGGGCAATTCTCAGTGAATATCTATATAAGCATGCCTGCAACTGGAGGAGAGTTAGAGTTGTGGGATGTTCCTGAAATCCCTATTACTGAGTTAATCGAAGATAATGCAGAAAATGATTGGCGAGGCACGCTTCCGCCATCCGTCCTTATTAAACCAGAACAAGGAGATTTGATCATAATAAACACCAGGAAACCCCATGCTATTCGTAGTTTTCCCGAGGGGTGCAGAATATCATTACAAAGCTTCGTTGGATTATCACTAAATAAACATCTCATGTTATGGAATTAATTATATGGTTGATGTAATCAGTACATTAGGAACATTTTTTCTTTTAGGATTGGGAGCTGCGGCTCCCGTTGGCCCTATAAATATAGAAATTATGCGTAGACACTTGAATATCAGTTGTCTTCACGCAGTAGTTTTTGGTTTAGGCGCCTGTTTTGCCGATATAATTTATTTATTACTTTTAGGTTTTGGTATATTACAACTGTTTTCCAATACTATTTTTATGCCTATTTTTGGTTTTTTAGGAGCATTAATGGTCATTTGGTTTGGTATTACCAGCTTCATAAATAAGAAAAATGAGGAAAATATCAATATCATCGCCAAATCCTATCATAGGCAATTTTTTGATGGTGTATTGTTAACACTATTAAATCCATACAATGTCATTTTCTGGCTGTCTGTCAGTGCACAACTTAATAATATTGCATCGGGTAAATATAGTTTAGCTATTGGTGCAACAGGGACAATTATTGGCGTTATTGTTTGGGTTGCCTTTATTAATACTGTTATATTCTTCTCCAGGAAAATGCTCAGTCACCGTGTTATCAAGTTTATTAATTACACCAGCGGTGTCGTTCTTATTATGCTTGGAATCTATTTCTTCTCATATTCAATAACATTATTTAATCTGAAATTTCTTTAAGTCAGGAAATGCTATGCCTGAGGGGCGAACAACGTTGTTAATCAAACGAAATTTCGTGGATATCCATCCTTAGGCATAATTAAAATAACTGCTCTGGTTTCATTACTTATTGTTAATTAAACGAGAAAGACTATATACCCTATGGATTTCAAGATGGCTCGCGACGGCAGGGGAGGAATCCCCGGGAGCATAGATAACTATGTGACCGGGGTGAGAGAGTGCAGCCAACAAAGAGTCAACTCGGGTATATCAAGCTGTGGGACATCTTATCCGTACTAAACAGAGGTTACCGGAGCAGTAACGATTATCGACACGCGAATTAAATTCAAAGCTACAGCAAAGATATTCTCAATTCTCTGCCCCCGTTTCGTCGTGTTATCTGATAAGACATTTACGTTATTAAAAAACATGATCAAACAAACCTAGTTGAAGTTGCTGTGACTTTGGTATATATTTTATGCAAGAGTTTTTAAAATTAATTTCCTTGTAGGAAGTACTTCAAGATGAATGCACCTGATATTAAAAAAGCACAGCATGTTGCCTACGCTCAACGTGTAAAAGAGCAGAAGAGTAGTCATGCAGCTCCACAGCCTGTTATACAAAGACCTGCTTTAAGTGTGCCATCAGGTAGTTTCGTTGCTGGTATGGCTCCAAGCTTCTGATTCTTCCCCCTATACCGCACATGATATAATGAGCCAGTGTTTATAATATTTGGTTCTTTTTTTATGACTGTTGAACACATACCGCCTTCTGAACAAATTTATTTACTCAATCAAGAGCTAATCCAAAACGCTGATAGCTTAGCAGGGCCAGCAATCACTGTTGGTGGTCAAGCTGTGCGCTACTGGGTGAATACATACCTTCATAAATACTCGAAAGATAATTTACCTAATGAAGTTTTCATAACTTCTGTTGATGTTGATTATGTAACAAAACGGAACAATGTTGAAAACATCGCCAAAGCATTCAACGTTGAACCTCATTATAACAATCCACTTGATTTCCCATCTATTGCAATATGCCTTCTGACCGATAAGGACACAAAGACAATTAAAGAGCATGAAGGCCGGTTGTTCTCTAACCCTGATAACAATGATGAATGTAACCTTGTTGATATCATTGACCGGCCAGCAGGTTTTGAACACGACGATTTATCTGGCGACAAACTATACTTGAATACAGAACGTTTTATGATTAATGCAGCGCCAGGCTCTCATGAGCTCGTTCGTATTTTGAATCCTATCGCTTGTATTCGATCTCGCCTCGCCAACATTGTGAATAAAGTCAAAGACGATATTGAGGTCGAGAAAGAGCGCATCAGAAGCCTGATGATCCCTACTTATTACTTTCTGTTAGAAAAACTTGAGCATGAAGATTTTCGAACAGCCAGAAAATATGTTGAAGACTTTGGTTATCTGCTACAAGAACGATCACGGCGTCATTGTCTTGTAAAATATGGGATTGAACTCCATAAAGTTCTTGAATCACTTCAAGTTAATCTCTCTGAACACAGGGATGATTACGAGTTGCCGGATATGTTTCTTGATGAAGAGTTAAGGCGAATGGCTGATCATCATAAGAATCAATATATTAGACTAAGAGCTCAATTACAGTTAGACCAATAACTTTATAAGAACGAACGCCCTATTGGGCGTTTCAGACCGCTATTTTTAAAGCCCGGTTTATCTCTTCTGGCTCGCCATTCTTTTATAACTTTAAGAACACCTTCTAGGTTATCTTCAATGCCTTCCTCAGGATAAAATATTAAATCACCACCAGAGGCGGTATTCTGATATTCTATCCAATGTGCCAGCTAACTTACGCCCCATGTCAAACATATCTGTTACACCACCGGCAATGATGTAAGTACCGGGATGTTTACCACAGGTAACCTTATCTCCTTCACAAGTTGTTGCTCGTCCATCAAATGTCATAGTGTGGTCACCAGTAATAATCTGGCCGCCACAAGTTGTTTTATCACCAACCAACAGGAAATATCCTATTGCCATCTATTGATTTCTGGGGACATAGGAGACACAACGTCAGATTGACAGGATTATGGGGAAGGTTTTATCAGTATAAAAATTTAGCTCTTTTTATATGAGCCTTGATTAGATCAAAAAAGTGCTAACCAAAAGGCCAGCACTTTGTTATGAATCTAAAACAGCATCGAAACACTGTTTAGAATAAGCAATAACTTGTTATCTTCAAACTTAATCGTAGATATTCACGCGATCACGCAACTCTTTGCCAGGTTTAAAATGGGGAACGTATTTACCTTCCAGCTCCACTTTATCACCGGTTTTAGGGTTACGACCTACGCGCGGAGCACGGTAGTGAAGAGAAAAACTGCCGAATCCGCGCACCTCTATACGTTCACCATCTGCCAATGTTATTGCCATATGGTCGAGTATTTCTTTCACTGCATCTTCAACGGTTTTGGCCGAAATATGAGATTGCTGGCCAGCAAGTCTTTCAATTAATTCAGACTTGGTCATGAGTACCTCCCTAAACTACCGCACTTGGATAACACTTTCGTGTTATCCACCGTTATTCACTTGAATTATTCGCCTTTCGCTGCTTTGAAAGCTTCAGCCATTGCATTGTTTGCAAAGTTTGCGTCTTCTTGTTTGTTCACAGAAGCGATAGCGTCTTTTTCGTCAGCTTCGTCTTTGGCGCGAACAGACAGGTTGATAACGCGGTTTTTGCGATCAACACCAGTATATTTAGCTTCAACTGCATCACCCACGTTCAGAACCAGTGTTGCATCTTCAACACGGTCACGTGAAGCTTCTGATGCACGCAGGTAACCTTCAACGCCGTCAGCCAGTTCTACTGTCGCACCTTTAGCATCAACTGCGGTAACTTTACCATTAACAATAGCACCTTTCTTGTTCACAGACAGGTAGTTATTGAATGGATCTTCCGCCAGTTGTTTAATGCCCAGAGAGATACGCTCACGCTCTGCATCTACTTGCAGAACAACAGCTGCGATTTCATCGCCTTTTTTGTATTCACGAACTGCTTCTTCTCCAGCAACGTTCCAAGAGATGTCAGACAGGTGAACCAGACCATCAATGCCGCCATCCAGACCAATGAAGATACCGAAGTCAGTAATAGACTTGATCTTACCTTCAACACGGTCATTTTTGTTGTGAGTTTCAGCAAATAGCTGCCAAGGGTTAGCTTTACACTGTTTCAGACCCAAGGAGATACGACGACGTTCTTCGTCGATATCCAGAACCATAACTTCCACAACGTCACCAACGTTAACCACTTTGGATGGGTGGATGTTTTTGTTGGTCCAGTCCATTTCTGAAACGTGTACCAGACCTTCAACGCCTTCTTCGATTTCTACGAAGCAGCCGTAATCAGTCAGATTAGTTACGCGACCAGTCAGTTTAGTGCCTTCTGGATAACGCTTAGCGATTGCCACCCAAGGATCTTCGCCCAGTTGTTTCAGGCCCAGAGATACACGGGTACGCTCGCGGTCAAATTTCAGTACTTTAACTGCGATTTCATCGCCCACATTGACGATTTCACTTGGATGTTTAACACGTTTCCAAGCCATATCAGTAATGTGCAGCAAGCCATCAACACCGCCCAAATCAACAAATGCGCCGTAGTCAGTCAGGTTCTTAACGATACCTTTAACTTCCATACCTTCTTGCAGGTTTTCCAGCAGTTGATCACGTTCTGCGCTGTTTTCAGATTCGATAACAGCACGACGAGAAACCACGACATTGTTGCGTTTCTGATCCAGTTTGATGACTTTAAACTCAAGCTCTTTACCTTCCAGGTGAGTTGTATCACGAACTGGACGAACATCAACCAGAGAACCAGGCAGGAATGCACGGATACCGTTCAGTTCAACAGTAAAGCCGCCTTTCACTTTGCCGTTGATGATGCCGGTAACAGTTTCTGCATCTTCGTAAGCTTTTTCCAGCATCAGCCACGCTTCATGGCGTTTTGCTTTCTCACGAGACAGAACAGTTTCACCGAAACCATCTTCAACAGCGTCTAGAGCAACATCAATTTCATCACCAACCTGGATTTCCAGCTCACCCTGAACATTTTTAAACTGTTCTACAGGAATAGCGGATTCTGATTTCAGACCTGCATCAACTAATACAACGTCTTTATCAATAGCAACAACGATGCCGCGAACGATAGCACCTGGACGAGTTTCAATAGATTGCAGGGATTCTTCAAAGAGTTGAGCAAAAGATTCTGTCATGTTAATGATCTTCAAGATTTTAATTTAACGTCCATTTAGCTTCCCGCCGAATGGGGTTGTTTTACATGCCCCGCTACGATTCCTGTAACAGGGTTGTTTAGTTTGCGGAAAAATTCTCTACCCGCGTACTCAATTTTTAGTACATCGTCACCAATTATAAGCTAAAAACTTAAAATCGTTCAGGTAATTGAAAGAATTTTTTTCGCATAATTTAGCGCCTGGTCGATAACTTCCTCGATAGACATACTGGTTGAATCCAATATTAATGCATCTTCAGCCGGCGCTAATGGCGCAACTGTCCGGTTACGATCGCGGTAATCACGCTCCTGTATCTCGGACAAAAGACATTCAAAGTTAACACTAAAGCCTTTTTCCTGCAACTGTAGCATACGTCTGCGCGCGCGTTCTTCTGCGCTGGCATCAAGGAATATTTTCACCGGGGCATCAGAAAACACTACGGTTCCCATATCACGGCCATCGGCAATCAAGCCCGGTGCAACCCGAAAAGCACGCTGACGCCGTAACAAGGCTTCACGAACTCGTGGGAAAGCAGCCGCCTGCGAGGCAGTATTACCGACCGTTTCGGTGCGGATCTCATTACTGACATCCTCGCCCTCAAGCATTACACTGAGCTTCCCTTTGCCAGGGACAAAACGTACATCAAGATTAGCAGCCAGAGGAACTAACGCATCTTCAGACTGGATATCCACCTGATGATGAATCGCGGCCAGTGCCAACACTCGATAAATAGCGCCTGAATCAAGCAGTTGCCAGCCTAAAACCTCTGCCAATGCCTGGCATAACGTTCCTTTACCTGCGCCGCTTGGCCCATCAACAGTTATTACTGGGGCTATCGCCACCATTATTGTTCTCCTTTAGCATGGCAAGTTAACACTTCATCAGATGCTGAATATTTACTCAATAAAATAATCAATATCTGCCGTTTATTATATGCACTCACAGAGTGAACGAAATAAGCGCATGCCATGTATACCCGTTATCTTTCAAGTTGCCTCTTTGTTGGCTGCACTCGCTCACCCCAGTCACATAGTTAGCTATGCTCCTGGGGATTCGCTCCCTTGCCGTCGCGATCCATCTTGAAATCCATAGGGTATAGATAGATTTTGCTCAAAGAAATACGCTTTATTGAATCATAATAATCGATAATTATGACTTTCGCTGGCTTAATCTCTCCAATTGATCGAAATAGTTGGGAAAAGTCTTTGCTGTACAACCTGGATCGAGAATGGTAACTGGTGTATCGGACAGCGCCACCAACGAGAAACACATCGCCATTCTGTGATCATTATAGGTGCCAATTTCAGCAGGTAATAATCTTGGTGGCGGTGTGATGCGAATGTAATCAACCCCCTCTTCCACCTCTGCGCCGACTTTACGTAATTCAGTTGCCATCGCATGGAGCCGATCCGTCTCTTTTACCCGCCAGTTGTATATATTGCGAATGACGGTCTCCCCTGCCGCAAACAACGCCGTGGTTGCAATGGTCATAGCAGCATCAGGGATCTCATTCATATCCATATCAATGCCAGTAAGGGTGCCACGTTCACATTCAACAAAGTCATTACCCCAACGAATTTTCGCCCCCATTTTTTCCAGTACATTGGCAAATTTGGTATCCCCTTGCAGGCTATGTTTACCAATTCCGGTCACCCGTACAGTGCCGCCTTTAATTGCTGCGGCCGCCAGAAAATAGGAAGCAGAAGAAGCATCACCTTCAACCAAATAGTGACCAGGAGAAACGTATTGCTGTTGGCCTTTAATATGGAAAATCTGATATTGGTCGTGATTTACGCTAATACCAAAACTTTTCATTAATGCCAGAGTGATATCAATATAAGGTTTGGAAACTAATTCCCCTTGAATATGAATCTCAGAATCATTTTCTGCCAATGGCGCAGCCATCAGCAATGCGGTCAAAAATTGGCTGGAAACACGGCCATCTACCATTACTTTGCCGCCGATAAAGCCGCTTTTGATGTGTAGCGGTGGATAATTTTCCTGCTCCAGATAATCAATTTCCGCCCCCCCTTGACGCAAAGCATCCACCAGGTGACCAATCGGACGCTCTTTCATTCGGGGTTCACCAGTAAGAACAACGTCATTTTTGCCCAAGCACAACGCGGCGGTTAGGGGACGCATCGCCGTGCCGGCGTTACCCAGAAACAGTTCTACCGGCCCTTTATGGGTAATTAACCCACCAATACCGTCAACTTCACAACGGGTACGATCATCAGATAAATGATAACTGACACCCAATGCAGCCAAAGCATTGAGCATATGGCGAATATCATCACTGTCCAACAAGTTAGTTAAGCAGGTAGTACCTTTGGCAAAAGCCGCCAGTAATAGCGCACGGTTAGAAACACTTTTTGACCCTGGCAGGTTAATAGTTCCACTAATGGAGGAAATAGGTTGTAGCATCAGGGATTGCATAAATAACAGGCTCTCCGATTCTCGATTACATTAATTATAAATGAGTCATTTTTACGTTCGAGGAAATATTTTTTTACCTTGAATAGACCGGGAACCGTTGTTCCCGGTAATGGTTGGCAAATTAGCCGTTACGACGCTCAAAATCAGCCATAAAATCAACTAAAGCCTGAACCCCTTCTATCGGCATCGCATTATAAATAGAAGCACGCATACCGCCGGCAATCCGATGTCCTTTCAGTGCCTGCAACCCTTGTGCATCAGCCTCTGCCAGAAATTGGCTATCCAGTGAAGCATCAGCCATCTGGAACGGCACATTCATCAGGGAACGATTTTCAGGAGCAACCTGGTTGCGATAAAAATCACTGTTATCAATCGCGCTATAAAGCAGTTCAGCCTTAGCCTGATTACGTTTCGCCATCTCTTGTACACCGCCTTGCTCTTTTAGCCATTTGAAGACCAAGCCCGAGAGATACCAGGCAAACGTCGGCGGTGTGTTGAACATGGAGTCATTCTCCGCCAGAACAGCATAGTCAAAAATAGACGGGGTTTCTTTGCGGGCTTTGCCTAATAAATCTTCACGCACAATAACCAATGTGAGACCCGCAGGACCAATATTCTTCTGCGCTCCCGCATAAATCATACCGTAACGGCTAACATCCAACGGCCCGGAAAGAATAGAAGAAGAGTAGTCGGCAATAATCACTTTATTATCATCAAAATCTGGTTGTTCATGAATGGCGATACCATCAATAGTTTCATTCGGGCAATAATGAACATAAGCCGCATCATCGCTCAATGACCATTCACGCATTGGTTTAACGCTTTTCAAGCCATTAATTTCGGTTTTGATATTAATCACATTCGGCGCACAATATTTTTGGGCTTCTTTAACTGCACATGCAGCCCAATAACCGCCATCAATATAATCGGCTTTAACATTATCACCCAGCAAGTTCATCGGAATAGCGGCAAATTGACCGCGGGCGCCGCCATGACAGAACAATACTTTATAGTTTTCAGGCACTGATAATAGATCTCGCAAATCATTTTCAGCCTCCTTTGCTACCGCGATAAACTCCTTACCGCGGTGACTGATCTCCATAATTGAAGTCCCAATACCATTCCAGTTGCATAGCTCCTGTTCAGCTCTACGCAATACTTCAATCGGTAACATAGCGGGACCTGAACTGAAATTATATACCTGATTCATTTACCTCACCTTATTCTGACGAAATAACAATGATTGATAGCAATAAATAATCTGATATATCGGTTGTACCATTCCCATTTCATTGCTGCAATGGTTATTCAAACGTTGAACAAAACTATCGCAAAAATAGCCAATAAACTTGTTCATTCAGCGCTATTACAAGTGAACCACTTATTTTTTACCTTTTTTATCTACAGCTATGAGAGGAAGGAATAATGTGAATGGCGAATCGGGTAAAGCAATAAATCCATGATGTCGGTAAAATCGCACTGCATTATCATCTTTTGCATCAACAAGCAGCGCATAAGACGCAATTTCGGCACGAATGGTCCTCTCAATAGCATCAGCTAGCAATGCTCCACCGAGTCCCTGACTTCTAAATGTCTGATCAACGGCCAACCTCCCCATCCGTACTGCCGGTACTGTTGGGTATCGAGGCAATTTCTTAATAGTAGCCGTAGGGAGGTTGGTCAACTGGATACCGGCAGCAGCCAGAGTATAATATCCCGCTACCCGGTGATCATGAAGCGCAACAAAACAAACTGCTACGCGGCGCCTAACATCCTGACCAACCTGTCTCTGAAAGTAACCATCTAGAAATTCTGAACCACTGTAGAACGAATCACGATCGTGTTCTTCGTTGAGTTGCATAACATCAAACATCGTGGAACTCATTCTGATCGTAACAAAGAGCGGCGCCGTGCGAATGCACGTTCAAGCGCTGGAGTAGGTTCCGGTGGATTCAGCAATGCCTGCGCAAAACATTGCTGATCGGCCAGAGACAAACGGAATACTTCTGACTGCTCAATTGCGCGTTGCGCCGCATCCTGTGCAGCAGACACAACAAAATCAGTCATAGTACGTCCTTGAATTTCAGCAGCCCGTTTAATCAGGGCATGTAGCTCAGGATTCATACGCGCCTCAAAACGCGCGGTGGAAGTAGCCATAATTGACCTCGACTAAAATTATCCGGCAAATTTCCGTACAAATAATATCTTAGCTACTTTTTGAGCAGAATACTACTTTCAACTGCTAGTTTTAATCAGCACATTCCCTCGCTATAGAGCGCGGAACTCCGTCACCCACGCGCCCTATTTGTTATCTCTGAATCACGAATCAATATTTCACAAACATCTCGTGAATTTTCACCGGATCATGCGTTTCAGTCAGCGCCAATTGTAAAAGTACTTTGGCCTTTTGCGGATTCAGACGTTCAGAAGCGACAAAGCCGTACTTACTATCATCCACTTCCGCATCCTGAGTAACATACCCCACCGGTACACGGCTTGATCTGACAACCACAACCCCATCTTTAGCCGCTTGGGCCAAGGTATCGAAAATCGCCTTGTACATATTACCGTTGCCCACACCGGCGCTGACAATACCTTGATAACCATCTTTCAACAAAGCTTTCGCCGGCAGGTCAGACGCATTGGCATAGTTATAAACAATACCTACTTTCGGCAATTTATCGAGTTTACTGACATCAAAAATAGCCTGATTGGCTCTCGGCTTCGCGTCAGCGTAATAATTGACTTTGCCATTATGAACAAAGCCCTCAGCACCCGCATTAATTGGCTGGAATGCCTGAACTCCGGTGGTGCTCATTTTCACCAGGGTACGCCCACTGATAACCGCATCATTCATTGCCATCAACACACCACGTTTGGCTGATGCTTGATCACTGGCAACCACCACAGCGTTATACAGATTTAACGGGCCATCGGCACCAAGCGCCGTAGATGGGCGCATCGCACCAACCATGACAATCGGTTTCTGGCAGTGGGTAGTGAGATCGAGGAAATAAGCAGTTTCTTCCATCGTGTCAGTACCGTGGGTGATAACAAAACCATCGGTCTTGTCACAATCAGCGTTGATTCTTTTCGCTAGCGTCAACCACACCTGATCATTCATATCCTGCGAACCAATACTAACCACCTGCTCGCCTTTTAGGTTGGCGATATTTTTGATCTCAGGAACAGCATTAACTAATTCATCAATAGCAACTCTTCCAGCAACATAGCTGGATTGGATTGCAGATTTCCCACCTCCGGCAATCGTCCCTCCCGTCGCCAAAAGTGTAATATTTGGTAAAGCAAAAGCAGAACCACTAATTAATGCCAATAAACTGGCTAAAGCTGTGTGTTTCATCTTTTTCATGCTTCTTCCTTAATAAAAAATATCCTATTAGATTATGGATGATGATAACAATAAATCTGTGATAGATACCAGACTTTAGCTACTGAAAAAAAACTCGTATGATGAGCGCCCCATAACGAGCACTCATAAGTGAATACCATGACGCAAACCTTTATTCCCGGCAAAGACGCCGCTCTGGAAGACTCAATCAACGGTTTTCAGCAAAAACTGCAACACCTTGGTTTTAATATCGAAGAAGCTTCATGGCTGAATCCGGTTCCCAATGTCTGGTCAGTTCATATCCGTGACCGCGATTGTCCTCTCTGTTTTACCAATGGCAAAGGCGCCAGCAAGAAAGCCGCTTTAGCCTCTGCTTTAGGGGAGTATTTTGAACGCCTGTCAACTAACTATTTTTTTGCTGACTTCTATTTAGGAGAAGCTATCGCTAACGGTGATTTCGTCCATTATCCCAATGAAAAATGGTTTGCTTTACCGGACGATGATTCTCTACCCGAAGGCATTCTGGATGACCGGTTACGTAAATTTTATGATCCTGAGAATGACTTATGCGCCAGTCAGTTAGTCGATTTGCAATCAGGTAATGAAGAGCGTGGTATCTGCTCCCTGCCGTTTACTCGTCAATCTGATCATCATACCGTCTATATTCCTATGAATATTATTGGCAATCTTTATGTTTCCAATGGTATGTCCGCCGGCAACACGATGAATGAAGCCAGAGTTCAGGGGCTATCCGAAGTTTTTGAACGTTATGTGAAGAATCGTATTATCGCCGAAGGCATCAGCCTGCCGGAAATTCCCCAGGAAGTGATGAATCGTTATCCTGGCGTTGTTGCCGCCGTCAACAAATTACAGGATGAAGGTTTCCCACTCTATTGTTATGACGCCTCCCTCGGTGGGCAGTTCCCGGTTATTTGTGTGGTACTGTTTAATCCTAATAACGGAACTTGTTTCGCCTCTTTTGGCGCACATCCTGAATTTGGTGTGGCACTGGAACGTACTGTTACTGAATTATTACAGGGCCGCAGTTTAAAAGATCTAGATGTGTTCAATGCACCCACTTTCGATAATGAAGAAGTGGCAGAACATACCAATCTGGAGACTCACTTTATTGATTCAAGCGGTTTAATCAGTTGGGATCTGTTTAAACAAGATGCTGATTATATGTTCACTGACTGGAATTTCAGCGGCACGACCGAAGAAGAGTTCGCCACTTTGATGGCAATCTTCAAACAATTAGGTGCCGAAGTTTATATTGCTGACTATGAGCACCTCGGTGTTTATGCCTGCCGTATTCTGGTTCCTGGGATGTCTGATATTTATCCTGTAGAAGATTTACATCTTGCTAATAATACGATGGGAATCCATCTACGGGAAACTTTATTAGCATTACCGGATAACCAATGGCAAGCCGAAGAATATCTGGCACTAATTGATCAATTAGATGAAGAAGGTTTGGATGATTTTACCCGTGTCCGTGAATTGCTTGGTATTGCGGTGGGTAAAGATAATGGCTGGAGCAATTTACGTGTCGGTGAATTGAAATCCATGTTGGCACTGGCTGGCGGTGATTTGGAACAGGCTTTAATTTGGGTAGAGTGGACCCAAGATTTTAACGCCTCAGTCTTTACCTCCGAACGCGCTAATTATTATCGCTGTTTGCAAACACTGCTTTTACTTGCTCTGGAAGAGGATAAAGAGCCGACACAATATTATCAAGCATTCGTAAAAATGTACGGGCAAGATGCTGTCGAAGCAGCATCAGCAGCTATTTCTGGTGAACACTGTTTTTATGGCCTGTGGTCAGTTGATTCAGATTTAAAATCACTGCCCGCTCATCAGGCTTTATTAGCCGCTTATGAGAAACTGCAAAAAGCAAAACGCGATTTCTGGAACGCAAAATAAAACTGTAGAAAAGACAATTCATAATTAAAAGTAAAATTCAGGTTAAATTAAATTTATTTTCAACAACAAATAAACAACAATTTAGCCTGTAATTTTACTTATCAAATGCCCTACCAATAGGTTAAATAAAAAAATATCATAATTTTTAAAATTTTTTTATTTCATTAAAATCAATCAATTAATTGGAATTTCAACCATTTTCATTCCCCAAAACAGAATCTACTGTCAGGGGATTATGATCTATATCAATTTTCCTTCTTCAAGCCTTTGTTACTATCGTTACGTACCGTAACTTATTAATGATAAAGAGAATGTTGGTATGAAAGCTGACAACCCCTTTAACCTATTACCACCTGCGGTAATGACACAAATCGCCAATGACATTGGTGTTTATAAAACCACTAAACCTGTCGCCATTACTTATCTGTCAGCAATAACTGCCGGGGTTTTTATTTCCATTGCATTTGTCTTTTATATTACCGCGACTACAGGAACCGCATCTGTCCCTTATGGATTAGCTAAATTAGTTGGCGGTATCTGCTTCTCCCTTGGATTAATGTTAGTTGTCGTGTGTGGCGCAGATTTATTTACTTCCACTGTGCTAACGATTATTGCCAAAGCGACCGGGCGTATAACCTGGCATCAAATGATTAAAAACTGGATTGACGTTTATCTCGGTAATTTGATTGGCGCGTTATTTTTCGTCGCCATTATCTGGTTTGCCGGTCAATATCGTATTGCCGACGGATTATGGGGCTTAAATGTCTTGCAAACAGCAAACCATAAAATGCATCACTCTTTTATTGAAGCGCTATTTCTAGGTATTCTCGCCAATTTAATGGTTTGTCTCGCGGTTTGGATGAGTTATGCCGGACGTAGTTTAATGGATAAAATATTTGCCATGATCTTGCCAATAAGCATGTTTGTTGCCAGCGGCTTTGAGCACAGTATTGCGAATATGTTTTTAATCCCACTTGGTATTATTATTAAGCATTTCGCACCAACTGAATTCTGGATTAACGTGGGGACGACACCGGAACAATTTTCTCAACTCACCATTTCACACTTTATTACTGACAATTTAATTCCGGTCACTATTGGTAATATTATCGGCGGCGCCGTTTTGGTGGGTTTAACTTACTGGTCAATTTATCTGCGTAATGGGCAAAAACATTAATTCGCTCCCTTATTTAGTTTCTCAAAAGTTCGATTATTATAAAGGTAGAAGTATCATGACTGAATTAAATAAAAAGTTCTCTGTCGCATGGCAAGGTTTTAATCAGGGGGATTGGCAGAATGAAGTCAACGTTCGTGACTTCATCCAAAAAAACTATATTCCATACGAGGGTGATGAATCTTTCCTGGCCGGTTCGACAAAGGCGACCGATACCTTATGGGAAAAAGTCATGGAAGGTATCAAAATCGAAAACCGCACTCACGCACCGGTTGATTTTGATACTGATGTTGCTGCTACTATTACCTCCCACGATGCAGGTTACATCGAAAAAGATCTGGAAACTATTGTTGGCCTGCAAACGGAAGCCCCATTAAAACGTGTGCTGATCCCATTTGGCGGCATCAAAATGGTGGAAGGCTCATGCAAAGTTTATGGTCGTGAACTCGATCCTAAATTGAAACAGATTTTCACTGAATACCGCAAAACGCATAATCAGGGGGTTTTCGATGTTTACACGCCAGATATTCTGAAATGCCGAAAATCCGGGGTTCTGACCGGTCTACCTGATGCCTATGGCCGCGGTCGCATTATTGGCGATTACCGTCGCGTTGCGGTATACGGCATCGATTTCTTACGTGATGATAAATTAGCTCAGTTCAATTCATTGCAGGAAAAACTGGAAAACGGTGAAGATCTGGCAATGACTATTCAATTGCGTGAAGAGATCGCTGAACAGCACCGCGCTCTGGGCCAGATTAAAGAGATGGCGGCTAAATACGGCTATGACATTTCTGGCCCCGCCACTAATGCTAAAGAAGCGATACAGTGGACTTATTTCGCTTATCTGGCGGCGGTTAAATCTCAAAATGGCGCCGCTATGTCCTTCGGTCGCGTATCTAGTTTCCTGGATATCTACATCGAACGAGACCTGAAAGCAGGTAAGCTGACAGAAGTTGAAGCACAGGAGTTGATTGACCATCTGGTGATGAAACTGCGTATGGTGCGTTTCCTGCGTACCCCTGAATATGACGAACTGTTTTCCGGCGACCCAATTTGGGCAACAGAATCGCTGGCGGGTATGGGGTTGGATGGCCGCACACTGGTGACTAAAAACAGCTTCCGTTTTCTGAATACCCTATACACGATGGGCCCATCACCAGAACCTAACATGACCATCCTGTGGTCCGAAAAACTGCCGATAAATTTCAAAAAATTCGCGGCAAAAGTGTCTATCGATACCTCATCTTTACAATATGAGAACGATGATCTAATGCGCCCCGACTTCAACAATGATGATTACGCTATCGCCTGTTGTGTCAGCCCGATGATTGTGGGTAAGCAGATGCAATTCTTCGGCGCCCGCGCGAATCTGGCGAAAACCATGCTGTACGCTATTAACGGCGGTGTGGATGAAAAGCTGAAAATGCAGGTTGGCCCGAAAGAAGAACCGATGAAAGATGCAGTGCTGGATTACGACAAAGTAATGGCCCGCATGGACCACTTTATGGACTGGCTGGCAAAACAGTATGTTACCGCACTAAACATCATTCACTATATGCATGATAAATATAGCTATGAAGCCGCACTGATGGCGCTGCACGACCGTGATGTTTACCGTACTATGGCCTGTGGCATTGCCGGTCTGTCTGTCGCCTCTGACTCATTGTCTGCCATCAAATATGCCAAAGTGACACCAATCCGCGATGAAAATGGTTTAGCCGTTGACTTCAAGATTGAAGGTGAATATCCACAATTTGGCAACAACGATTCACGCGTCGATGATATTGCTTGTGATCTGGTTGAACGTTTCATGAAAAAAATCCAGAAACTGAATACTTATCGCAACGCGGTACCGACACAATCCGTTCTGACCATCACTTCTAACGTAGTATATGGTAAAAAAACCGGCAACACCCCTGACGGGCGTCGTGCCGGCGCACCATTTGGGCCCGGTGCCAATCCAATGCATGGTCGCGATCAGAAAGGCGCCGTCGCCTCTTTAACCTCTGTGGCTAAACTGCCCTTCGCCTATGCGAAAGACGGAATATCTTACACCTTCTCTATCGTACCGAACGCGTTGGGCAAAGATGATGAAACACGTAAAACTAACCTGGCAGGTTTGCTGGATGGTTATTTCCACCATGAAGCTGAAATTGAAGGTGGTCAGCATCTGAACGTCAATGTGATGAACCGTGACATGCTGCTCGATGCGATGGAAGATCCTGAAAAATATCCTCAACTCACCATCCGGGTATCGGGTTATGCCGTACGTTTCAACTCACTGACTAAAGAGCAACAACAGGATGTGATTACCCGTACTTTCACCCAATCTATGTAATAATTTGTTAACAAAGGCCCTGAATTCTGGGGCCTCTATTCGTTTATCCTGCCAGTTTTGGAGCAAACCTGTTATGTCGGTACTTGGTCGTATCCACTCTTTCGAATCCTGTGGCACCGTTGATGGCCCCGGTATCCGGTTTATTGTTTTCTTTCAGGGCTGCCTGATGCGCTGCCTCTATTGCCATAACCGCGACACATGGAATACCCACGGCGGCAAAGACGTGACTGTTGAAGAGTTAATAAAAGAAGCGACAACCTATCGTCACTTTATGAACGCTTCCGGTGGAGGTGTTACTGCATCAGGGGGCGAAGCAGTTCTTCAAGCTGAATTTGTACGTGATTGGTTCCGAGCCTGTCATGCCAAAGGTATTCATACTTGTCTTGATACTAATGGATTTGTCCGCCGCTATGGTCCGGTTATTGATGAATTGATGGATGCAACCGATCTCGTGATGCTCGATTTGAAGCAACTTAATGATGAGATCCATCAGAAATTAGTCGGTGTTTCAAATCATCGCACTTTAGAGTTTGCACGCTATCTGGCTAAACGTAACCAGAAAACTTGGATCCGTTACGTTGTGGTTCCCGGTTGGTCCGATGATAATGAATCCGCTCATAAGCTAGGTGAATTTACTAAAGATATGCAAAATATTGAAAAAATCGAGCTTCTGCCTTATCACGAACTCGGTAAACATAAATGGACGACTATGGGCGAGGAATATCAACTAGAAGGTGTGAAACCACCTGCAAAAGAGACAATGGAGAGAGTGAAAAACATCCTGGAAAATTATGGTCATAAGGTCATCTATTAATTAAATTATTTAACTTTTATCTCTGAAATAAAGTCGCAATAACACCTTCAGAATATCAATGGTTTTTAATCATTGCATTATGTGACAAATTCCCCGGTATCAGAATTTGTAAATTTTGATACCTTACAATAAATTGAGGTTTTGACGAAACAGAACGAGTCTGGTTTCAGCTTCGCTGGACAAACGTAAAAGTCCCTTATATAGCCATCATCCTGAATAAGAACAAAAATGCCGATCTTGAATATCGGCATTTTGCTGTGAAAGAAAAGATTAATTTAATGCTTTAACGCTTCAATTTTATCCCGGCTCAGCCCGGTACTGGTGACAATAATGTCCAAACTCACGCCATGCCGTAATAAGGCACAAGCCGTTTCCAGTTTACCTTCCTCCCTACCTTCAACTCGGCCTTCAACTCGACCTTCAGCTCTGCCCTCAACTCGGCCCTCAGCTCGACCTTCTGTTCGACCTTCCATTCGACCTTCCATTCGGCCTTCCATTCGGCCTT
>NZ_JFGV01000055.1:0-34906 GCF_000612035.1 Photorhabdus aegyptia
TGCTCCCGGGGATTCGCTCCCTGGCCGCCGCGATGCAACTTGAAATCCATAGAGTATAAAGCCTTTAATTGAAATACCCATAAAACCAGAGCAGGCTTTAAACTGGGATTAAAAGTTATTTTTTTAACGTATGATTTTAATCGGTATCTGGTTTTAATCGTTTTTTTATCTTTTGGATATTAGCTTTTTGCGAGATTTAAACATTATGATATATCGTGGTTTTACGTTTAAACTAACATTAATCATATCCGATTTATTTTGACTGACACTGTTTTACCGGCATGGTTTTACCAATATTTTTTTACCAACATTGTTTTACTGGCAATTTTGCGAGTTTTTATAAATCAATCACCTTTTATCTTGCCTTTATAAATCACTAATCAATAGTTTGATAGTATAAAAACACCATTAATGCTTTTTAGGATAACTCTTTTCTAGCATTTAAATCCGGCTAAATTAATCGTTTTATCTCTTTTTTATCACATTTTTTATTGATTTGTTCGTAAAATGATGGTGAGAAAATACTTGAGCGTTAATCTATTCCATTATGTTATTTTACGTGATTATTGCTTTTCAACTCTCGGTTAATGATTAGTGAATTTCGATTAAATGTCATTAATCACGCTACTGAAAAATTTGATTCATTGTGTTAAATCAGTCTGTTGAATGAAGTATTTAACCTCTCCCTGTTTGTGTTTTTAAATAGTCATGGTTGGTTAGGTAAATATAAAATAAGTGAAGGATAGTATTGACGATAAATGTACTAAACATAGCAGGGAATAGGTTGTTTTTAATCACTCTATGCCTTTTAAAAAGCTGACATTTATGGGCTACCTATTTTTTTTAATCCTTTTTAATGTTGCTAAATACTCTTGCTTTTTCGTGGTTAATCTAAATACTTCTCGGTTTTCTACAATTATAGTCTCTTATTTTTCGTAAACTTGTTGCAATCAGGAAAAATCTTTTATTTAATAAAATTTTAATGCTTTGATAGGATATATTCTTGTTGTTGGGTTAACGCTGTTATTTTTTTCACCTTATTTAATCAATCTAAAACCTGTTTTTTCTAATGTTTTCTCTTCTAATATCAGTATGGTATCGGATTTTTTACCCATTTTAAAAAAGCTTTAATCACTGCTTTTTATTTTTGATGATTAAAGTTTTTACCTGTTTTTTTCCGGGGTACGCTTGGCCTCTTTATCCAGCTTTTAAAACCACACTGACAGATAAAAAAGCTTTTCTGAATGCCTGTTTTATCATTGATGAAAACTTAACTTTGGTAATCAAGGTGTTAACAGTCAGCAATATGAAGGATGGTTTATAGATTAAAACCATCCTTTAAACTGGAAAGAATAACGCCTGTACAGGAGAAACAGGCGTTACCACATTTAACTTCTGCCTGTTCCTGCTTTTTTACGACATCTATCTACATCTTTCAGCAATTGATTGACATGATCATCACCAAACAGGGTTTCCAGAGTGGTATTCAGTTTACGTCGCCAGTTAGGGTATTCCATTACTGTACCTGGAATATTGACCGGTTTATCCATATCCAGCCAATCTTCGGGTTGCAGTCCCAATAGTGCGCAGGCACTGTGGGCAATGTAACGATGTAACCCTTGGTTTATTATCGGTGACATGTCTACCTCTTTTGCCGTGTCACCAATATGTTCCGGGATACAGCCGTAGCGATGTAAGCCCTCTAATAACCCTTGTTTGCTCGCTTGACGGTCAGTATGTAACCCTTGAAGCAGGTTTTTATCAGGATATAACTTGAGTGATTCCCCAAGTGTCAAATCGGCGCTTTGCCAGAATCCACGTAAAGTAGGTAAATCATGAGTGGTGATGGTCGCCATCGCTTGTATCGGGTAATCCTCTGGTGCACGGTATTCCCCGTTGCCGTGACGCTCAAAGTAGAGCACTTTATAAGAATAGACACCGCTATCGCGCAGTTTGCCTACAATCTCTTCCGGGACAATCCCCAAATCTTCACCAATGACCAGACAGCGATGACGTTGACTTTCTAATGCCAGAATTGCCATCAGATCATCCACTGGGTAGTGTACATATGCTCCTTTGTCGGCGGTTTCACCGTAGGGAATCCACCAGAGCCTGAGCATCGACATGACGTGATCAATGCGTAAGGCGCCGCAGTGGGTCATATTTGTGCGTAGCAGATTAATGAACGGTTGGTAAGCCTGGGCTTGCAAAACATGAGGATTCATAGGGGGAAGGCCCCAGTTTTGGCCCAGTGGCCCAAGAGCATCCGGTGGCGCTCCCACTGATGCTTTGGTGCAGTAGACAGCTCGGTTGCACCAAGTTTCCGATCCGCCTTCGGCTACGCCGACGGCCAAATCACGGTAAATTCCAATCGGCATGCCACTTGTTTGGCTTTGGATAAAGCAGTCTGCAAGCTGAGTATCGGCCAGCCATTGTAGCCAGAGGAAAAATTCCACTTCCTGCGGGTGAGATTGACAAAATGTTTGTACGGCTTGACCGTGTGGATCGCGGTACTTTTCCGGCCATACTGGCCAGCCCCAACAGGAACTATCTTCGGCATATAGTCGACAATGTAGCGCGTCATAGGCGGCTTGATAGTAGAGACACTCGTCACCCTGAATGACAAATTGGCGGAAAGCGGTTTTTGGCGAGTCATGTTCTGGACGGGTGCAGAATTGTTGATGTGCCAGACGCAGTGCGGCCATTTTCAACGCCATAACTGTGGCGTAATCCACCCATTCCGCGTTGCGGGCATCCTGTAACATGCGTTGAGTCGTCGCTGTTTGCCACCATCTCTGTGCTTCTTCACTGTGTTTGAAATCCTCAACCTGACTAACATCAATGTAAATCACATTAAGCCAGTTGCGTGAAGAGGGGCTATAGGGGCTGGCGCTTTCTGGCATGGCTGGGTGCAATGCATGCAATGGGTTCAACCCGATGAAAGCGCCTCCGCGTGCTGCTATCTCTTTCAGCATGTGTTTCAGGTCGCCAAAATCGCCGATTCCCCAGTTGTTTTCTGAACGCAGGGTGTAGAGTTGCACACAGGCGCCCCAAAGTTTTTCTCTTCTTTGCAGGGCATCTGGTTCGTAGCAGCGTTTGGGCGCCACGATAATCCGCATAGACCAGTATTGGGTTTCTTGTGTCAAAGTGAGGTGATGGTAGCCCAGAGCAAGCGTATCAGGTAGCGTCAATATGTGGCGGCAATGCCCCTGAAATTCCTCTCCTTGTTCTGTCTGTATCTGCCATTGGTAGTGCTCTTCATCTTTCAGGGTGATGGTGAAGTGCTCGCCTTGAGTAAAAACTTTTACTGTCGGCAAGGGGGAAACCGGCTCGCTGGCCGGTTTGTTTTCACTTATCGCATCCAACAAGTAGTGTCGGGTTTCCGTTGGAATCGCTTGCGGTTTACCGTAGGCATTAATGTAGCTGGCGACAATGCCAGCCTCGGTCGCTAAATGATCGAGGCTTTTATCCTCCATGATTTTTCCTTATCTCTTTGCTTGCCAGATGCGTTGTTGATAATCACGGATTGTCCGGTCAGAGCTAAACATGCCCATTCGGGCGGTATTTAGAATGGCGCTGCGTGTCCAGCTTTGAGTATCGCGGTACAAGGTATCGATTCGTTTATGCGCGTCACAATAGGAGGCAAAATCAGCTAATACCAGATAAGGATCGCCACCTTCAATCAGACTATGTAGCAGCATATCGAAGGCTCGTTTGTCGCTATAGCTGAACTCGCCGCTAGCCAGCGCCTTGAGGATGTTGTCCAGATGCTGATCTTCCTTGAGTAGTTTCAGCGGGTCGTAACCGGCAGCTTTTAAGGCTTTCACTTCTTCTACTGTATGCCCGAAAATGAAGATATGGTCATCCCCGACCTGTTCGGCAATTTCGACATTCGCTCCATCTAGTGTTCCGATGGTCAGGGCGCCATTTAGCGCCAGTTTCATGTTGCCGGTACCGGAAGCTTCTTTACCGGCAGTGGAGATTTGTTCTGAAACATCGGCAGCCGGGATCATGAGTTCTGCGACAGAAACTTTGTAATCGGGGATAAAAGCGATCTTAATGCGATCACGGACGATCGGATCGTTGTTAATTTTTTCCGCGGTCTGGTTGATGGCAGAGATAATGTTTTTTGCCAAATAGTAGCCAGGCGCGGCTTTCGCGCCAAACAGGAACACACGTGGCACGATATCCAGCGCCGGATTTTCCTGAATTTGTTTATAGAGCGATAGGATATGCAATAGGTTTAGATGCTGACGTTTATATTCATGCAAGCGTTTAATTTGCACATCAAAAATGGCGCTTGGATCTAGCTTAAGCCCCATTACTTTATTGACATAATTGGATAGCAGAATCTTGTTGTCTTGTTTGATAGCTCGGTACTCTTCGCGGAAAGCGGCGTCATCTGCATAGGGTTCAAGTGTTTTAAGAGCATCAAGATCGTTAACCCATTCGCGATTAAGCGTACGGTCAAGTAATCCTGACAGTGCCGGGTTACACTGCTTGATCCAGCGACGCGGGGTAACGCCATTTGTCACGTTGAGAAACTTATTCGGCCATAGTTGATGGTATTCAGGAAACAGATCCTTAACGATGAGCTGTGAGTGCAGCGCGGCTACCCCGTTTACGGCAAAGCCCGCGACGACACAAAGATTCGCCATGCGTATCTGATGGTTATAATGTACGGCTAATTTTTCCCATACGGCTTGCTCGCCGGGCCAGTTTTTGTCCACCAACTTTTTAAACCGGTAGTTAATTTCTTTAATGATGCTGCAATGGCGTGGCAGCAGGTGGCTGACTAGATCCTCGTCCCAGCATTCCAAACCTTCTGGCATCAGGGTATGGTTGGTATAGGCGAAAGTATGGCTGGTTATCTCCCATGCCGTTTCCCAACTCATCTGGTGTTTATCCAGTAGAATGCGCATCATTTCAGGGATGGCGATCGTTGGATGGGTATCGTTAAGCTGGATTACTTCATGCTTAGGCAGATCTTCCATTTTGCGGCCCGCCAGCTGATGGCGACGCAGGATATCTGCGACGGAGCAGGCACACTGGAAATATTGTTGCATCAGGCGCAGGCGTTTGCCTTCTTGATGATTATCATTCGGATAGAGAACTTTCGTTAGCTTAGCGGCTTCAACACCTTGCTGTTCCGCGGCCAGAAATTGCCCGGCGTTGAATTTGTCGAGATCAAATGGCTCGGCATGGGTTGCTTGCCACAGGCGTAATGGTTGGGTAATGCCATTACGGTAACCAATGACGGGTAGATCCCAGGCTTCTCCAATCAAGGTAAAGTCAGGCGCCCAGATTTCGCGTCCATCATCGGTTATGACGATTTTGCCACCGAAATTCACTTCAACATCTAACTGAGCGTTGTGACGGAACCAGGGATAGGATTCTCGTTCCCAATTGTCTGGTGCTTCAATTTGTTGCCCTTGTTCAAAGGATTGGCGGAACAGGCCGTATTGATAATTCAGACCATAGCCAATTGCCGGCTGACCGACGGTTGCCATAGAGTCAAGAAAACAGGCGGCGAGCCGTCCCAATCCGCCGTTACCTAAAGCGGGGTCGGTTTCTTGTTCCAGAAGATCGCTGAGAATAATATTTTCTTCTGCCAGGTAAGCCTGAACGTCTTCATACCAACCAAGGTTAAGCAGATTGTTTGCGGTTAAACGGCCAATCAGAAACTCCATCGAGATGTAGTTCACATGGCGTTGTTGGTCGGAATGATCGATGACAGGGCATGCGGGCAACAGCTCTGACAGGGCCGCGCTAACGGCTTGCCACCACTGATGCTGGGTCATTTCCTGTGCTGAACCGAGGCCAAAGCGCTGCCATTGACGTGTCAGCGCAGCCTGAAACTGGGCTTTATCTAATCTGGGCTGTTGCATGGAGTCTTCATCCTGTAGCTGAAAAGGGAAATTTAACCACTATGCTGAATGCTCTCAGAATCTAAAGCATCATCCTGGAGAGGTATTAGTCAGGGAGGAGTAGAAGGGCGTAGTCAGTAACTATCTTTCGTATCATTTTTATATTTATTGAGTTCATTTTTTTCCAGCGGATCGATTAAGGTAATTTGCTAATCGCTTCCATAACTTGTGTGTAGAAAATGGAATTTGCTGTTCAATAATGTGATAGGGTGCGCAACTTAATACTATGGGGTTCGCAAACATATTTGCAAAAGCCCTCTATTTCACTAAATTTGGTTGGGCCGATTAATGGCGTCATTACGGACCATGAAATAAATCATCTAATTAACATTACATATGGTTCCGGCGCAGGTTTTACTTATTTATCGCTTCTTTGGGCACGGAAATTAATGCTTATCCCATCAAAACTGAGTCGTCCTGTCCGTCTGAATAATACAGTCTTGCGTAAGCGTCTGTTAATCAGACTGAATGAGTCGTCTAATTATCGTCTTGTGCTAATAACTAGCCCCGCTGGTTACGGCAAAACTACATTGGTCTCTCAGTGGGCTGCCGGGCAGGATAATCTGGGATGGTATTCTTTGGATGAGAGCGATAATCAGCCGGAACGTTTTGCCAGCTATCTTATCGCAGCGTTTCAGCAGGCTACGCAGGGACATTGTGTTAAAAGTGAAGTGTTGGCCCAAAAACATCAGTATGCCAATTTACCCGCGCTTTTCGCGCAATTATTTATTGAACTTAGTGAGTGGCGGCGGCCTATTTCCCTGGTGATTGATGATTACCATCTGATTGTAAATAACATGATTCATGAGGCGATGCGGTTTTTCCTGCGTCATCAACCTGAGAATCTGACGTTAACCATCTTATCGCGTAATTTGCCTTCTCTTGGGGTTGCTAATCTGCGCGTGCGTGAGCAATTGCTGGAAATTGACAGCCAGCAACTGGCTTTTGATTATCAAGAAACGCAGCAATTTTTTGATAAGCGTTTAACCACATCCCTTGATGCTGACGATTGTAAGCGCCTGTGCAATGAAGTTGCGGGTTGGGCAACGGCGCTCCAGCTTATTGCGCTTTCAGCGCGGCAGTCGTGTGATGCCGCTGAACTGTCGGCTAAGCGTTTGTCGGGCATTAACGCCAGCCATCTTTCCGATTATTTGGTGGATGAAGTACTTAATCAGGTGGATAGTTCAACGCGTGAGTTTTTGTTGCGCAGTTCTATCTTGCGTTCCATGAATGATGGTTTGATTGTTCGTCTGACCGGCGAAGAGAATGGTCAGCAGCGTCTTGAAGAAACTGAACGTCAGGGGCTGTTTATCCAGCGTATGGATGACTCTGGCGAATGGTTTCGCTTTCATCCGCTTTTTGCTTCATTTCTACGTCAACGCTGTCAGTGGGAAATGGCGTTGCAATTGCCGGAGTTGCATCGCGCGGCCGCAGAAGGTTGGTTGGCGCAGGGGTATCCGGGCGAGGCGATTCATCATGCCTTGGCGGCGGGTGATACGGCCATGCTACGCGATATTTTGTTGCAGCATGCTTGGTCGCTGTTTAACCACAGTGAGTTATCTCTGTTGGAAGAGTGTATGAATGCGCTGCCTTATGAGCAGCTATTGGAGAGTCCGCGTCTGGTGCTGCTCCAGGCTTGGCTGGCTCAAAGCCAACATCGTTATTCAGAGGTCAATACCCTGTTAAATCAGGCGGAACAGGCGCTGCAACAGAAACAAATTGCTATTGAGCCGGATTTGCTGGCTGAATTCGATGCGCTACGGGCTCAGGTGGCGATGAACAGTGGTAAGCCGGAACTGGCTGATAAGTTGGCGAAACAAGCTTTGGCGGCCCTGCTTCCTCAGAATGAATACAGCCGTATTGTTGCGACTTCCGTCGAAGGTGAAGTATTACATTGTAAAGGTGAGTTGGCTGATGCATTAGCGCGGATGCAACAGACCGAGCAGCTTGCGCGTTGTTTCCAGGTTCATCACTATGCGTTGTGGGCGCTGTTGCAGCAAAGTGAGATTTTATTAGCTCAGGGATATTTGCAGACGGCTTATGAAACGCAGAGCAAGGCATTTGAATTGATCCGTGAACAGCATTTGGAGCAGTTGCCGATGCATGAGTTTTTGTTGCGTATCCGTTCACAGCTTTTGTGGTGCTGGTCTCGTCTTGATGAAGCCGAAGATGCTGCGCGTCGTGGGCTGGAGGTGTTGTCTAACTTCCAACCTCAACAGCAGTTGCAGTGTCTAACCCAGTTAGCTAAATGCTCTTTGACCAGAGGAGATATTGATAACGCCCGACGTTACCTAGCGCGTTGTGAAAACCTGCTAAATAATGGGCAATATCATAGAGATTGGCGTACGAATACTGACAAACTGCGAGTCATCATTTGGCAGAATATGGACGACAAAAGCGCCGCGATTCGGTGGTTGGCACAGACTGAGCGTCCAGAAAGCGTCAGCAATCATTTTAATCAGGGGCAGTGGCGCAATATTGCTCGTGCTCAGATTCTGCTTGGTTTGTATGATGAAGCTGAGTCCATTTTGGATACGCTGAATCAACATGCGAGAGAATTGCAATTAATCAGCGATCTGAATCGTAATTTACTGTTGTGTAACTTGCTTTACTGGCATATCGGACGCAAAAGTGAAGCACAGAGTGTACTCATTGAGGCATTGTCTCTGGCTAACCGTACAGGATTTATTAGCCATTTTGTCATTGAAGGCGAGTTGATGGCTCAACAGCTACGTCAGCTTATTCAGCTCAATACTTTGTCTGAGCTGGAGTTGCATCGGGCGCAGCGTATTTTGCGGGATATCAACCGTCAACATCGTCATAAATTCGCCCATTTTGATGAAAGTTTTGTCACACAGTTGCTAACACATCCCGATGTTCCTGAGCTTATTCGCAATAGCCCGCTGACACAGCGTGAGTGGCAGGTGTTGGGGTTGATTTACTCAGGCTACAGTAATGATCAGATTGCCGCAGAGTTGGATGTCGCGACGACAACTATCAAGACGCATATACGGAATCTGTATCAGAAGCTAGGAATTGCGAATCGCCAAGAGGCGATTCAGCAAGCACAGCAACTGATGCAGATGATGGGGTTAGGTGTGTGACAGATGTTTTAGGATTCTAGCGAAACTACCCGTCCTTTCAGGTTACGACTGCGTAGGTGTGCTGACAGGGTTAGCGCGGTACCGAGTAGCATGATTAACACTAGTGACTGTTTGAGCGAAAATGGCAACACCATCGCGATGAGTGAGAGAGAGGAGCCGACAGCCATCTGGACGAATCCTATCAGTGCAGAAGCGACACCTGCTTCATCAGAATAAGGTTCTAGCGCATAACTGGTCGCAGGCCCCATAGCAAATGCCATACCTGTACAAGCGAAAGCAACCGGCAACATGTAGCTTAGCCAGTGCTGGCTGGCGACAGTTGGCAGATGCATGCCAGAAAATAGAGACAGGCTAGCCAGCGCCATCAGAATTGCCCCTAATAGCAGGCAGCCAGGGCGACCAATTCGATGGATGATTTTGTTTACGGTTAGGAAGGCGATCATCGCCCAGAGTCCGTTGCCGCCAAAAATCAATGAAAAGGCTAGCGGTGATATATGGCCCTCGGTCATCAGCACGGTAGGGGCAAATGAGACATAGGTAATGACTATGCCCATAATGCCGGCGTTAACTAGGGCAAAATGCATAAACTGGGCATTGCTAAGAATTTGGAAGTATTGTTTCAGTGGTAGCCCGTGAACAGTTTTAGTGTTAGCGGGGCGCGTTTCTGGTAACCAGGCGGCAATGATCAGTAGTGTAATAACTGAGTAGCAAGTCAAAAACCAAAATGGCGCCCGCCAGTTGAAAATTTCGGCCAAAATACCGCCAAGTAATGGCGCGAGAGCCGGAACAATATTTAGCGTACCGTTAATAAATCCATAGGCTTTGGCTGCCTCATCACCGTTTAGGCGATCACGCACACCGCTAACGCAGACGACACTGGTACAGCAGACTGCGCATCCTTGAATAATTCGCGCGGCAATAAAAATTTCGGGAAAAGTAGAAAGCGCTGCGATCACAGAACCGATGATATATAAGGTGATACCCGTTAGGGCTACTGGCCGACGGCCAAATTTATCTACCAGTGGTCCAGCGATTAACTGACCTAGCCCCATAATTAATAAAAACAAAGAAATCGTTGACTGAATAACTTCATTGTTAACTTTAAAATCCTCGGCGATGGCCGGGACGGTAGGCAAGAATACATCGACACCTAAAGGTCCAAAAAGTGCCAGGCTAAGTAGTAGAAGAATATAATTTTGCATGTGTGTTCTTTTGAAATTTCAATAATGGTGGTGGTTTTATTGGTGGATAGGCTCAGTGGAATTGATTCTTTAGTGCGACCAAAGATCTTGGATACACCAAAAATCCTACTGGCAAATCATTTCAAGCTGGCGATAGGCATGTTCAAGGATCACCCACAGACTGAACCCTTTACTTTTTTTAAAGTCTGAACTTTATACGAGCTATTCATTGGTGTAAACCGACTAACTTGTATGGGTATTTTAAGTAGTAAGATCTTAAATACAGACAAATGACATCGCGCTGTAGCATCAGCGTGTTCTTCACTCGACGTTTCATGTCTGCTCAGTATGAAAAGCACATAGCTTCTGACAAATCAGAAATGATCGAGAATCTTTCATGACATTCTATCACCTGTCAGAAAATAGCCTTGAGAGATATAGATGCTCTTATCATCAGCGCAAAAGTTGGAGATGAGAGATTTTTAGTACAGCTTTACAGGATTTTTAACAGAATTTCTTGCTATAACCCGATAGATCAGCAGTTCTGCATGTCATTAATCAATCATTCAAAATAATAATGTATTTTATATAAAATACTTTAATTTTTTAAATGTTTTTTGGGTTTTTATATGTTCTTTGTTGATCTAAATTAATTTTTAGTAAATATTCTCTTACCTGTTGAAGATTATTGTGCTTTCTTATAGCTGGAAATGATTAATTAGGGTAATGAAATGATGGAAAATGGTAAACGGTTTGAAGATATGCTTTCTCGCTTTGTTGGGAACGGGCCTTATCTGGAAATTGATGGTGAAAAGTATATCGATGCAGCTTCGGGGACATTTAACCTTCCGCTTGGGTACACTAATCGTAGAATAACAGAAAAATTAAAACAGCAGATCGATAGATGTACACATCTGAGCTCAGCTTATACCCATGAAATGTCACAATATATTTTGGCTAAATTAGTTAAACATACCCCTGAGGGCATTGATAGAATATGGTTGCGCGATGTTTCCGGTTCTGGAGCAGTTGAATGCGCAATTCGCATCGCGCAAAAAGCAACAGGGCGTTCAGGAGTGATCTCTTTCTTTCTGGCTCATCATGGCCAGTCTTTAGCCACAGCGCAAATTTCGGGTAATGCTTTTAGAATTAAAGATTTCCATGTCAACATTGATGGTTCTTTAAAAGTTCCAACCCCTGCGAGTGTTATGTCAGAACTTGGACCAAATACAGAACCCAATCAATATTTTGACTTAGAACAATTTATTCAATTGGGTTCAAATGACAATATTGCTTGTCTTATTATTGAACCGATTCAAGGAAATGGCGGAAATAACGTTTTCCCTGTCGATTTTTTCCGTAAGATCAGAGATATCTGCCATAAACATGACATTATTATTATCGCAGATGAAGTACAGACTGGATTTGGCCGTACCGGGACATTTTTTGCTTCAACCGGTTACGCTAAAGAATTAGAACCGGATATTATTGTTTTCGCGAAGGGCGCTGGCGGCATAGGTATTCCGACCGGTGGCGTGTTGATGCGGAGTTCATTAGATGTATTAGAGTCATTCGAACATTCCAGTACATCAGGCGCTAACCCTCTTTCATTAACCGCTCTCAACGAAATTATCGATATCATCGAAGACGAACAAGTTCTGGAGAATGTGCAGCGTAATGAAGTTTATTTACGTGATGGCTTATTAGCATTACAGCATAAATACCCAGAAATTACGGGTGTTAGGGGCGTCGGTTATATGTTTGGCTTTGATACGCCATCACCAGAATTTGCAGCACAAGCGATTGCAATAGCGAACTCCCATAACTTGATCATTCGTGGCTCTCGTTATGGTAAAGGTCGTGCACTTAAAGTTCGTCCACCGTTAATTTGTACTCAGGAACATTTAAACGAAATTCTGCATAAGCTTGATCTGACTTTTGCTGATATGACGTTAAATATGTTTGACAACAAGGAGGTAGCGTAATGAAAGCACTTAAATTTAATCGGGTGTGGGATGTGCAAATTCAGGATGTTGAACCGTTACGCTGTGTTGAGCCTGATGATGTTGTCGTTGATATTGCGGTGTGTGGCGTTTGTGGTACGGATGTTGGGATTATCACCGGTTCTTATCCTGTTGCTATTCCGGGAACCACTCTGGGCCATGAAACAACGGGAGTTGTTGCGCAAATAGGGAAGAGTGTCACACGTTTTAATGTGGGTGACCGTGTTGTCATCAATCCAACTTATTCTTGTGGGCATTGTCGGATGTGCCAGACAGGCAGTCCAAATCATTGTGAGAAAAAATTGGGAACCGAAGCGGGGGTTTCCTATGACGGGGCATTTGCTGAACAATATCTGGCTAAAGAGAGTTCACTGATAAAGCTGGATGATCATGTCAGTATGGAAGAGGCATCACTGACGGAGCCACTGAGTTGCACACTGACCGGGGTTGATAAACTGGGCATTACTCATACTAATATTCGTGCAGCGGTAGCTGGCGCAGGTCCAATGGGAATGCTCTACATTTGGGCTTTACATGCCAAAGGCGTTAAGGCTTTCATGGTCGAGAAAAACGAAAGTCGTGTTCAATTTGCCAAAGAAAATCTGCCGCCGGAATGTGAGTTGTATACTGATTTTGATGAGGCATTGACGCAACAATATGGCGATAAATTAGCGCTTATCGATCTCTGTGTGGATACGACCGGGCAGTTAACCGAATACATTTTTGACCATTTGGCGCCTGGCGGAAAATTGTTGAATGTCGCGCTTAAAGATAAGCATGCCAATCTTGATATCTTGAAAATTGCTGATAAGAGCCTTTCCGTAATTGGTTCCATCGATTCTCTGAATAACAGTTTTGAACGTGCTTATACCATGATCCGTGATGGCGTTATTCCAGCCGGTCGTCTGGTCAGCCAAGTTTTTGATTTTAATGATTACTTGCAGGCTTTTCTCACGGTTGGTTGTGATATTGCGTGCAAAAGCCAAAAACCACTGTTTACTCCGAACTGTAAAGTGCTGATCCGTATTTCCGATCTAAAATAATGGAATGTTTCACATGGATAGATTTAATGTGATTTTTGATATCGATGGAGTCATTGTTGACAGTGAACAACTGCACTTTGATGTTCTTTGTGATTTGGCTCCTGATTACACGCAGCATGTACAACCACAGCAACTTATTGGCCTGAGTCTGGAGGAGACGTTAGATTACATTGGGGTGCCAGCTCAGCAACAGAAAGAGATCACTGCCCAAATCGTCTCTGTTTACAAAGATAAACTATCTAAAAGTTACCTTCGTCCAGGGATTTCCAAGTTGATAACGGCCTTACAACAGCACTGTATCCCTTTTGGCTTTGTTTCTACTGCGCCGCGGGAAGTCTGTTTGGCGAATATTGGATTACTGGAGTTAAATGAAAGCCCGGCTTTAATCTCTGGTGACGATGTTGCGAGGACAAAACCTCATCCTGATCCCTATCTTGCTATGTTGAAATTGAAGTCTATGGATGTTCATCAGACATTAGTGATTGAAGATACCGATTTAGGGATTACAGCAGCAACGCAGGCAGGTATTCCCTATGTGTATGCCTGGCCCCATGCTTTATCGGTTGCGGAACAGTATCAACAGGCAACTCGTATTATTGGGGCGCTGACCGATATTCCACAATTTTCTAAAATTAATTTTGGGTAACTTAATGCCTTCCATTATTAGTCATAGTGGAGGGCATTTATTTATATAGAAGGAACATGAGTTGTCTGATCAAAATATTATCTCTTTGGTAAAACAACCCATTATGGCGACGCGCGCCGCTTTTTTTATTGCTGGCTTTGGTCTTGCAAGTTGGGCTCCCCTTATTCCTTTAGCTAAAGAACGGTTACAACTTGATAATGGCGCTATGGGGCTGCTAATGTTGGCATTCGGTATTGGTTCTTTCATCATGATGCCAATAGCGGGCATGTTAGCCGCACGTTTCGGTTGCCGGAACATTTTCACTTTATGTGCTTTGGTCGTGCTAGTGATGTTGCCAGGGTTAAGTGTATTACCGACACCGTTGACACTGGCTTGCGTTTTATTTGTCTTTGGTGCAGGTATTGGGGCAATGGATGTTGTGGTCAATATCCACGCTGTCATGGTTGAGAAAATGGCTCGGCGGCCAATTATGTCTGGCTTTCACGCGTTATTTAGTTTAGGCGGGATCGCCGGTGCAGGATCGGTGAGTGCATTATTGTCTCTGGGGATATCGCCTCTCCAGGTGATGGTAATGGCGTTATTATTGATTATTTTACTGCTATTGCCGGTATGGAGTGGGTTATTGAACGAAGCCGAAGCGGGTAATACGCCGTTCTTTGCTGTGCCTCATGGGATCGTGATTTTATTGGGCTTTCTCTGTTTTGTTGCCTATATCATGGAAGGCGCAATGCTGGACTGGAGCGGTATATTATTGACCAGCGTACATAATATCAGTAGTCATCAGGCTGGTATCGGTTATACCCTGTTTGCTATTGCTATGACATCGGGTCGCTTTATGGGGGATAAAATCATTGCCTTTTATGGACACCGACGGGTTTTTATTAGCAGTGCTCTATTGGCTACTTCTGGATTTATCCTGATTTACTCAGCATCGACTGCAACGATGTTAGGATTCTCTTTCCTGATGATAGGCGCAGGATTATCCAATATAGCGCCAATGCTTTTTACTGCCTCTGGTCAACAGAAAATTATGCCTGATTCACTGGCGGTTGCTGCGGTTTCTACTATGGGATATTCAGGGATTTTGCTGGGACCTGCGATCATTGGTGGGTTAGCGCATATTGTGACATTACACGGCGCTTTTGCTTGTATTGCTTTACTCTCTATTTCCTTATTTGCAGGATATAAATTGATTAATTCGAGCGGAAGATAATAGAGGAAGTTCCTATGAGTTTGTCACAATATCATTGGCTTAATGAACCATCCGATTGGCAATGTGGCATTGATTGGCTTAATGTCACCACAGATCATAAGACCGACTTTTGGCAGCAAACATGGTATGGCTTTGAACGTCATAATGGCCATGTTTTTGGGCGTTATGTTGAGAATGATTTCACCTTTCAACTCTGTATTGAAGGCTGTTTTGAACATTTATACGATCAAGCAGGAGTCATGCTATTGATCGATGAGAAACATTGGCTGAAAGGCGGAATTGAATATTCTGATGGTCATGCCACGATTGGTAGTGTGCTGACACGTCATCATTCTGATTGGTCTATGGGAGTATTTCCCGGTGATTCTAGTAAATTCTGGTTACGTTTGACTCGTGAAGAGGGATATTTAAGACTGCAATATTCCACTGATGGTTTACGGTGGCCATTGTTGAGGTTGGCTCCTTTTTTTGAAGATAAACAACCGATCTTTGTTGGTGCAATGTGTTGTTCTCCAGAACGGCACGGATTACAGGTGCGGTTTTCTGATTTTCAATTGACGCCGCCAATAAAAAAACCATTGCACGATTTAAGTTAGCCAGAATTGTTTTCGGAGAATTGTGCAGGTTTTAAAACACCCGGAGCAATGTGCTTCGGGTGTTATATATCAAGTCAGATGTTTAAACTCTTTCTAGAATAAAGCCCGTAAAGTCAGCAGTTGCCTCTTCTGGAAGTTCTATAAATTGGTCTTTCATCATGTAAATACGTAAAAGTCCCTCTTCATCTGTATTTAATTCAACTGAACCGGTCGTAAAGTTGAAGCTATTTACAACAAATGATTCAGGGCCGAATGTGCGATTTTGTAAACCAAAATATGCTGGCAATGCTCTTTGTGGTATTTTTTTTATCGATAAGCGTGCTGTAGCTGTCAGTCTATATCTAGCGTTAGATTCCAACCCTGTTATTATTTGATCAATGACACCAGAACTGGAATAGCTTTGGATGCTAAGAAAATTAACCCCATTCTCGGATAAAACTTCTACAGTTTCAGGGTTTGGGATTCTCCAGCCATGATACCCTTCATCAAATGAGCCATTAACCAGTTCTTTATTAGCGTTTTTTGTATCAGAATAATCTGCGCGATTTAATATTTTCTTCATATCCATATATGAGTCCTTTTAAATGAATAACGATTGAATTTTATTTTTCTTAATAGTTTTTTCTGTAAGTACTTTAGCAATAATAGGGAAATATTCAATCGTGTTTTTTAATGGAAGATTAGGTTTGTGATAATTAGTGTGAGAATAAATGAGGCGAAGAAATTATTACGATGGGGATTTGTTTTTAAATAATCGAGCTATATTTTAGTTAAAATATTACTTTATAATTTTTTGGTTTTTTTAAACTAATATTAAAACACCCAGAGCAGTGAACTCTGGGTGTTTAAAATGTTAAAATATATCGAAGTTAAATGCTTAGGCTTTCTCTAAAATAAAACCGGTAAAGTCAGCGGTTTCTCCGTCTGGGCGAGGGCCAACTTGGTCTTTCAACAAATAAACGCGTAAAAGGCCCTTTTGATCTGTACTTAATTCTACCGAGCCTGTTGTAAAATCGGTGCTGTTTACAGCAAAAGAGTTGGGGCCATCGGTATGGCTCTGTAAACCAAAATAAGCTGATGAGGCCCATTCTGCTGATACGCGAGCTGTACCTGTTAGTTTGTATTTAGTGTTAGGTTCTAATCCTTCGATAATTTGATCAATGACGCCAGAACCGGTAACGCTTTGGATTCTGATAAAGTGAACGCCATTTTCAGATAAGATTTCTACTGATTCAGGAGCTGGGATTCTCCAGCCGTTATATCCCTCTTCGAATGAGCCGTTAACCAGTTCTTTATGAGAGTTTTTCTTGTTATCAGAATAATCTTCATTATTCAGGATTTCTTGTACGTTCATATATTAGTCCTTTTTAAGTAGATAGAAGTAAATTTAATTTCTTTCAGCGCGTTGTTTTTCGGGGGGCACTTTATCAATAATGGGATAATACTCAATTGTATTTTTTATTGGTGGTGAGTTGTAATTTGTATAAATTAATACAAGAATAAATGAGTTATAAGCGCTTATCCTGATAGGAGTTTATGTAGGCTAATTTGTTGCTCGTGGTAGAGTTCATTGTTGCAGAAATGTTATGTTTAAATATTGGTCACATTGAGAAAAAAATAGAATGAATAATGAGGTAATATTCATGGCTGTAGTATTAAAACATAGTATTAAAACATAGCATTAAAACATAGTATTGAAATAGAGTATTAAAACTACATTATTAAAACGCCCGGAGTAGTGAGCTTCGGGCATTAAGATGTCAAACGATATTAAAGCTAGCTCTATTAGGCTTTTTCGAAAATGAAACCAGTAAAATCAGCGGTGACTTCTGCTGGTGGAGTATCAATTCCCATTTCGGTTTTTGCCAGGAAAATGCGTAAATATCCTTCTGCATCTGTACTTAATGTTACAGAACCGGTGATAAAATCCGTGGAGTCTACAACAAAAGTGTTATGATTAAAGGTATCATTCTGTAAACCAAAAATAGCTGGGAAGTAGTCTTCTTGGTCCTTGGGTGTTGATACGCGTGCTTTACCCGTCAGTTTATATTTAGTGTTAGGTTCCAATCCTTCTATAATTTGAATAATATAACCGGAAACAGAGCCGCTTTGGATTCTAAGAAAGTTAATTCCATTCTCAGATAAGATTTTTACCGTTTCAGGGGACGGGATTATCCAGCCTTTATATCCTTCATCAAATGAACCATTAACCAGTTCTTTGTTAGAATTTTTCTTATCAGAATAATCTGCGTTATTCAGTATTGTCTTTAGACTCATATATTACTCCTTTCTAAAGTGATAATGATTAATTTAATTTTTCGTAAGCGTTTTATTGCTCGATGAGAACTTTATCAATAATAGGTTAATGTTCAATCATATTTTTTATCGATGCAGAATTATCATTTGTATAAATTAATAAGGAATAAATAAGGGGGAATCCAGATATATACAGTAAATATAGTATTTTCTATTTATTCAATATAGGTATAAACTGGATTTTCAGACTCTTATTTCCGTGAGGAATATACGTATAGGTCAGGAAAACAAACATGGGTAAAATGGCCTATTATAATAGGATATTAATGATTGAAATGAATTTTTTGATGTTGATTGGATTGATAGAGATAAAATATTTAATTTTATATTAGAGTAGGTCTTTTGAATAGAAATTATTTTGCAGGTGATAATAATGATGGATAATATAATTCATGGAATTATTGTGTGATATTTTTATGATGTTCAATGGGTGTGGGAAATAAAGGAGGGGGTTAATCTGTGAATATTTCCGCTTTGTTTTATTTCTGTAATTGGTGGGTTTTATAATCTGCAATTTTTTATTCTCATATTAATCTTGGTTTTATATTGCGAACATTATTATCAATTATATTACTGTCTGGTATTGATTCCAGACAGTTTTTATATTAAATCCTATTTCGTGTGGTTATTGCCTGTTGAGGGCTTTTACTTAAAATCGAGTTATTTGAGAGGAGATCGAATTAAATTATCGACCTAAATAGCCATCCCAATCTTTCCATACTGGTTGTAACCCGGCTTTAATTAATACTTCTGCAACCTGATAAACAGAACGATTATCATGCGGCATAAATTGTTCCAATTCTTCGTGACTACTCTCTGCGTAACCACCGGGTTGGGTTTTAGAACCTGCACTAACATTGTTGATTGCCAGTGGTATGACGTGATCGCGGAAGAATGGGGATTCACGAGTAGAAATAGAAAGCTCAACATCTGGCGCAAATAGACGAAAAGCACAAATCAGTTGTACCAGTTCCGCTTCACTCATCAGCGATGCAGGCTCAATGCCTCCAGCACAAGGTCGTAAACGAGGGAATGAAATGGAGTAACGGCTCTGCCAATATGTACGTTGCAGAAAGAATAAATGCTCCGCCACCATATAGCAGTCCGTCCGCCAATGACTAGAGAGGCCAATTAGCGCTCCTAAACCGATTTTATCGATTTTGGCACCACCAAGGCGATCGGGTGTTTCTAATCGCCAGTGAAAATCCCGTTTCTTACCTCGTAGATGATGCAACAGGTAAGTTGGCTCATGATAGGTTTCCTGATAAACCATCACACCATCTAGCCCCAGCGTTTTTAATTCTGAGTACTCTTCCTGTGTCATAGGCTGGACTTCCATCATGATTGAGCTGAAATATTCACGGATAAGTGGCAGATAGCGGCGGAAATAATCCATACCGACCTTGCCCTGATGCTCTCCGGCGACTAATAACAGATTGTCGAAGCCCAGTGCTTTAATCGCCTGACATTCGGCAATAATTTCATCTTTATTCAGTGTTTTGCGTTTGATGTGGTTACTCATTGAGAACCCGCAATAGGTGCAGTCATTGGCACACAAATTGGAGAGATAAAGCGGTACATAAAAACCAACGGTGTTACCGAAACGTTGACGAGTCAGTTGTTGTGCCCGTTGTGCCAGTGGTTCGATATAGGGCTTCGCTGATGGAGAGAGCAAGGCCATGAAATCGTCCAGATTTAATTTGTTGCTGCTTAATGCCCGTTCAACATCCTGCGCGGTTTTGCTATTAATGCGAAGGGTAATATCATCCCAGTCTAACTGCTGCCAGCGGTAACTAAAACTACCGCTCATAAGATGATGAATCATCAAAATGCCCCTAGAAAATCGGTCAGTGGACTGGATGCAACAGCATGTTGTTTTGGACTTGCCAAACCAGCTTGATAAGATAATTCACCCGCTTCGATCGCTATTTTAAAAGCTTGGGCCATTTTTATTGGATTACGGGCAACGGCAATTGCAGTGTTGACTAATACAGCATCCGCACCCAATTCAATCGCTGCCAATGCATGGCTTGGCGCGCCGATGCCGGCATCAATGACCACCGGCACTTGTGCTTGCTCGATAATAATTTGCAGGAAATCTCGGGTTAGCAGCCCTTGATTAGAGCCGATTGGTGCGCCTAAAGGCATGACCGCCGCGCAACCCACTTCTTCCAGACGTTTACACAAAACGGGATCAGCACTGCAATATGGCAGCACGACAAACCCTTCTTTGACCAACATTTCAGCGCCTTTGAGTGTTTCAACCGGGTCAGGCAACAAATATTTCACATCCGGGTGGATCTCCAGCTTGATCCAGTTGGTTGCCAGTGCTTCACGGGCCAGACGGGCGGCAAACAGGGCCTCTTCTGCGGTTTTGGCCCCAGAAGTATTTGGCAGCAATTTGACGCCAAGTTTTTGCAATGGCGCCAAAATAGCGTCATTACCGTTCTGCAAATCAATGCGTTTCATTGCCATCGTGACAAGCTGGCTGCCGGAGGCGGCTATAGCCTGAGTCATTAAATTTGCATTGGCGAATTTGCCTGTACCGGTAAATAGACGGGAATGAAAAGTCGTATCAGCAATTTTTAACATATTAACCTCCAGCAATAGCCTGAAACAAAAGGATATTGTCTCCATCATTAATCTGATGCGTATTCCACTCTGAACGCGGAATAATGGTTTGATTAATAGCCAGTGCCATTCCCGGTTGTGTTTGTTCAAGTTGTTCTAGCAATTGCTGTATAGCCAGAGGAGCCATAAGCTCCATCGGCTGGTCGTTTACCGTAATTTTCATGCAATATCTCTGCAAATCGGGCATTGTTGCGACGGGTTAAGTTGTAGTGTGCTCCAGCTTTGCTGTTTACCATCAAACAGTCGGAGTTTGCCGCTTAACGGAGAGGGAAGCCCGGTTAACATTTTGATGGCTTCCAATGCCTGTAATGTGCCGATGATACCGACTACCGGACCTAATACACCCGCGGTCCGGCAGTTCCGTAGCGGCTCTTCCTGTTCAGGGTAGAGACAGCTATAGCAGCCATGAAGGTAAGGGGGTTCAAATACCATAAGTTGGCCGCTAAAACCGACAGCACTGCCGCTAATTAATGGCTTTCGCGTTGCCACACAAGCGGAATTGATAGCGTGGCGGGTTGTCATGTTGTCACTGCAATCGAGAACCAGATCGACTTGCTTCATGATGGTTGTCAGAGATTCCAGGTTCTGACGTTGATTAAGGATCATCGTTTTTATCAATGGATTCAATGCATTGAGTTGATTGGCCGCAAGTTCCGCTTTTGCGGCAGGGATCTCTTCGGTGCGGTAAAGTATTTGCCGTTGTAAATTGGAGATGTGCAATTGGTCATCATCAGCAAGATAAATTGTTCCCACACCTGCCCCCGCTAGATAGAGAGAGGCGGGAGCGCCTAACCCTCCCAGTCCGACAATCAGTACGCGGCTGGATTTCAGTTTTTCCTGCCCTTCCGGGCCAATATCTTCGAGTAACAGTTGTCGGCTGTAACGCATAAATTCTTGATCATTCAACATAAGAACCTCTCTATCCCTTCAACTCAATGCCTTCAACCAGATGAAGCAGTTGGGCGGTCGCCTGACGCCAATCCTTTGCTTTGGTAATGGCACTCACCAGCGCCACACTGCCGACTCCGGTTGCAATGACATCCGGTACGCGTTCAAGAGAGATGCCGCCGATGGCGACAGTGGGATAGTCTGGTGTGCTTTCTACCTGGCGTTTCAGGGCTGCCAGTCCTTGCGGGGAAGATGGCATCTCTTTGGTCGTGGTTGGGAAAATGTGGCCGAGAGCGATATAAGATGGACGCAGGGATTTTGCTCGTGCCAGCTCTTGTTCATCGTGGGTAGAGATTCCTAACCGCAATCCCGCTGTTTGGATGGCGTTCAGATCAGCAATGACTAAATCTTCCTGCCCCAGATGAACACCATAAGCGCCATGTTTTATTGCCAGTCGCCAGTAGTCGTTAATAAACAGACGAGCGTTATATTGGCGGCCGAGCATAATGGCTTGTTGAATCTCTTCTTCCACCTGATCTTCTGGCAGATCTTTAATTCTCAACTGAATTGTAGTGACGCCTGCTTTTAGCAAACGGGAAATCCACGCTAGCGAATCCACGACCGGATACAAGCCCAATTTGTATTCAGTTGGGGCAAATGGCGCGTTAGGCAGATTGTTCATGGGATACATCCTCTACGCTGTGATACAACTCGCCACCGTGGGCGCGGAATGCTTCAGACATCTGTTCCATACCAGCGGCGTAATCGCGTACTTCCTGAGAAATCTTCATAGAGCAGAATTTAGGCCCACACATAGAACAGAAATGGGCAACTTTGCCGGAGGCTTGTGGCAGCGTTTCATCGTGATAGGCGCGAGCAGTGTCGGGATCGAGCGCCAGATTAAATTGATCTTCCCAGCGGAATTCAAAACGTGCTTTAGACATGGCGTTATCGCGAATTTGCGCGCCGGGATGGCCTTTGGCGAGATCGGCGGCGTGAGCCGCAATTTTGTAGGTAACTAGCCCTTGTTTGACATCATCTTTGTTCGGCAAGCCGAGATGCTCTTTTGGCGTCACATAACAGAGCATGGCGCAGCCAAACCAACCAATCATGGCCGCACCGATACCGGAAGTGAAATGGTCATAACCGGGGGCAATATCTGTTGTCAGTGGACCGAGAGTATAGAAAGGGGCTTCATGGCAATGTTCCAATTCTTCCGTCATATTGCGGCGGATCATCTGCATAGGAATATGCCCGGGGCCTTCGATCATCACTTGAACATCGTATTCCCAGGCAATTTTGGTCAGTTCGCCTAATGTGTGCAGTTCTGCAAACTGTGCTTCATCATTAGCATCCTGAATGGAACCGGGGCGTAAACCGTCTCCTAATGATAGGGAAACATCATAAGCGGCGCAGATTTCACAAATTTCACGGAAATGTTGGTAAAGGAAGTTTTCTTGATGATGAGACAGACACCATTTCGCCATAATTGATCCACCGCGGGAGACAATTCCGGTGAGGCGTTTGGCTGTCATCGGTACATAGCGCAGTAATACACCAGCATGAATGGTGAAGTAATCTACCCCTTGTTCCGCTTGTTCCAGCAAGGTATCACGGAACATTTCCCAGGTGAGATTTTCCGCGACGCCATTGACTTTCTCCAGTGCTTGATAAATAGGAACTGTACCGATAGGAACCGGGCTATTACGTAAGATCCATTCGCGGGTTTCGTGGATATAACGGCCAGTGGAGAGATCCATTACCGTATCTGCGCCCCAACGAGTAGACCAGATTAACTTTTCTACTTCTTCCTCAATAGAAGAGGTGATGGAAGAGTTACCGATATTAGCGTTAACCTTCACCAGAAAATTGCGACCAATAATCATCGGTTCTGATTCAGGGTGATTAATATTGGCAGGAATAATCGCCCGACCGGCTGCGACTTCCTGACGGACAAATTCTGGGGTGATATTTTCCGGCAACTGAGCGCCAAAACTTTGTCCGGCATGTTGTTGGCGTAACACATCACCGCGGATACGTTCGCGTCCCATATTTTCCCGTAGTGCGATAAATTCCATTTCCGGTGTGATGATGCCTTTACGGGCATAGTGCAATTGAGTAACGCATTTGCCGATACGGGCTTTTAATGGATGAGGGCGATGATTAAAACGTAAATGATCGAGACCGGCATCCGCCAGGCGTTGCTGAGTGAAATCGGAGCTGAGGGTGGCAACAGGTTCAGTATCTTGGCGTTCATCGATCCACGGTTGGCGTAGTTTGGTTAATCCAACGTGTACATCCAGTTTGGCATCAGGATCGCCATAAGCGCCGGAAGTATCATAAACCGGAATAGCTTCGTTTTCTTCATACTGAGGTTCTTCTTTGGTGCCGCCAATTAACGTGGGCGATAACTGAATTTCGCGCATTGGGACCTGAATATCTTCGCGTGAGCCTTGAAGATAAATTCGTCGTGAATTTGGGAATGTCACGCCTTGAATAGAGTTAATAAATTCTTGAGCGGCATCGCGTTGTGCTTTACGTGGACGTGCCGGGGTGGGTTTGGGTGAAATATCAGTTGCAGGGATAATAGTGTTATGAGACATAGCAAATTCCTAACTGTGTTATTGGGAAAGTTGCTTGTCTGGAGCTCGCAGGGAGTAATAGTTGATGGCTGGACAGGCCCGTAAAAAATTGGGTGGGCTGACAGCGCTTGATTACTCTTGTTCCCTTCGCAGGTATTAACCCGATCAGGTTCCGCGGATCCCGAATTAACGGTCTCAGCCTGTGTATGCTGCGATAAAACAGCTTACGCTAGGCACTCCGACAAGAAAGTAAACAGTAGTATAGAAGGGATTATGAAAACTACAACCCTTACTGATTGAAAGTATTTATAGTGACCAGATTAATTGTTTTCAGCCATGTCGTTGATTGTTTTTCGATCAATTTTCATATTTATTAATTTTTTAACTACAACTTGTTAAGGAAATAAGGCGTGAAAAACTTTGATTCATCTAAAGTGGTTAAAATTAAATTACCATTGTCGGGTTGGGCTGATTTATGAAGATGGCTGACCAATGATCGGCATATTTCATGCCTATTTTGTACTTAACTATATTTTTCAAATTTTATATAAAATGTCTAATATATATTTCGATATTTATGAGGAAGAAATTAGATTACGATTTAATACTGCATTGAAAAAATTTTTGGATACAAAAGAGATAATAGATCATCTGGCGGGAATTCAGTCCAATTTTTTCGATCTGAACATCCAAGATTAACGGACATATAAATAATCGATATTTTGATGAGGTAGGTTATTATGCGAATGCAAGTTAAAAATTCATTTAAATGAATGGATTTCATAAAGTAGTTGTTGTAAATATAATATTTTATCGTTTTTTATTTTCTGATATTTGATTTTTTAGGCTCTTCTATTAATGCATTCGATAAAGATTTGCCTGAGGAAATCTGAGACAATGTTTTTTGTAACTTGGTAGAAATACTATACCTTGACAATGAGTGGTAATGACTAACTGATAAAGACAGAGAAACAGATTGTGGCAAAGAAAGAAAAACAGCCTCACCATGATTCGTTATTCAAGCATTTTTTAACGCAGCCTGAAACGGCCAAAGAGTTTTTATCCCTTTATCTGCCCGAAGAGATCCAGTTGTTGTGTGATTTAGCCACATTGAAACTGGAGTCCGGCAGTTTTGTGGATCGGCATTTACGTCAACTGCACAGTGATGTGCTGTACTCGGTTGAAACGGTCCGGGGACAGGGCTATATCTATTGTCTGATTGAGCATCAGTCCACCCCTGACCCGCTGATGGCCTGGCGGCTGATGCATTATGCCATGTCAGCTATGGCGGCTCACCTGAAAAAAGGCCATGCTGAACTCCCTTTGGTGGCGCCGCTGCTGTTTTATCATGGGGAGGTTCGGCCATATCCTTACTCAAACCGGTGGCTGGATTGTTTTACGTTCCCTGAACAGGCTGCCCGCTTGTACTGCCAGGCGTTTCCGTTGGTGGACGTCAGTGTACTCAGCGATGAAGAAATCCTGACGCATAAAGGGGTTGCCCTGATGGAACTGGTGCAAAAACATATCCGCTGCCGGGATATACTGGAATGGGTCCCCCAATTGGTGGAACTCTTGAATGCAGGGTATAATACAGCCGAACAGCGCAATGTGGTGTTATACTATATTTTACTGAATGGACATACGCTGGATCTCTCACAATTTGTCCATCAACTGATTGAACAATCTCCGGAGCATGAAACGATGTTGATGACTATTGCAGAACAGCTTGAACAAAAAGGGCTTGAGCGAGGTATTGAGCGAGGCCGGGAGAAAGGTATTGAACTAGGCCGAGAGGAAGGTATTGAACTAGGCCGGGAGGAAGGTATTGAACTAGGCCGAGAGGAAGGCATTGAACTAGGCCGAGAGAAAGGTAAAGTGGAAACGGCTCGCGCCTTATTACGGCATGGCGTCAACCTGGATATTATTATCACCAGTACCGGACTGAGCCGGGATAAAATTGAAGCGTTAAAGCATTAAATTCATCTTCTCTTTTACAGCAAAATGCCGATATTCAAGATCGGCATTTTTGTTCTTATTTATAGGGAGCGAAATGACACCTTAAGAGCATGGGGAACACGATTAGGTGGGTTGTTTGCGGAAACAAAATGACTTGTTCTGTTTCGTCAAGACCTCAATTTTATTGCAATATTCTTCCCCCAACAATTGGGTTGCCTGTTGAGAGATGACGGGTATAGATGGGATTATGGAAACCATAAACCCATTACTGATTGAAAATATTTACAGTGACCAAATTAATTGTTTCCAGCCATGTTGTTGTGCTTCGGCTTTTAAACAGGTATCGGCATTGACTGTAATTACTTCGTCGGCAAACTGACACATTGGGAGATCATTAATTGAATCACTGTAAAAGCGGATAATTTCAGGATGGCTATTTTGCTGTTCCAGCCACTGTTTTATCCGTTTTACTTTACCTTCACGAAAAGTCGCAATGCCATCTATTTTGCCGGTATAACAGCCATTTTCCATTACCATATCAATGCCCAGTACCGTGTGAATACCCAGTTCAGTAGCAATCTTTTTTACAATAAAAGAGACAGTAGCTGAGATAATAATGATTGGAATTTGTTGCTGTTGATATTCTGTAATTAGGGCTTTGGCTTGTGGATAAAATCGCGGTTTAATTTTTTCGTTAACAAATTCAGTTAGCCAAAGATCAACTTGTTCTTGTGGAATTTGATGCAGTGTTTGCAGACTAAATGCCAGATAACCACTCATATCCAGTGAGCCTGCGCCGTAATCAGCCATCATTTTTTTATCTGCTTCAATAAAGCTTGGATCGGTAATGATGCCTTTTTCCCATAAAAACTCGGTCCATATAGCGCTGGAATCACCGGAAATTAAGGTGTCATCCAGATCAAACACGGCAAGCAGTTGTGGCATGGTGTTGTGCTCCTCGGGCCAAAGAATATTAATAGTTGAGAATAATGCCTATTACTGTCAAAGCGGGCAATACGATCTTGACGATAATAATAAAGCACGCTTTTTTGATTAAAAAGTGTATGATTTATACAGATATTAAAATTAAGATGTCATAGTGATGATGCAACAACAAATTACAGGTACAGAACGTGGCTGGTGGGTTATCAGCGATGAAAATCGTATTTGGCTCCCTAAAGGCGAATTACCTTTTGGAATGGCAACTCAATGGTCACTACAAGAAAAAATAGCCTTGCCTATCGGTGAGTGGCAAGGTGAGAAAGTTTGGCTTATTCGTCAGAAAATGGCTGCAAATATGGTTTCTTTACGGCAGATTGTTAAAGATGATCGTGGCTTGTTTCAATTAGCTGGCCGAGGAGTGCAATTGGCGGAGTTTTATCGCTCTCACCAATATTGTGGTTATTGCGGTAATAAAATGTACCATTGTGTCAGTGAATGGGCTTGTCTGTGTCATCACTGCCACGAACGTTATTATCCGCAGATAGCGCCTTGTATTATTGTCGGTATTCGTCGGGATGATCATATTTTGCTGGCTCAACATCAGCGCCATCGTGGAGGCATCTATACAGTACTTGCGGGATTTGTTGAAGTCGGTGAAACACTGGAAGAAGCTGTAGCCCGCGAAGTGATGGAAGAGAGTAATATTAAAATTCGCAATTTACGTTATGTGGCTTCCCAACCGTGGCCTTTTCCTCATTCATTGATGATGGCATTTCTGGCTGATTATGACAGTGGGGAGATCTGTCATGATCCGAAAGAGCTGATTAGTGCGGATTGGTATCACTATGAGCAACTGCCATTGATTCCACCACCCAATACTATTGCTCGTCGGTTGATTGAAGATACGATTGTTCTGTGCCGAAATGCGTAATCTACAGTTTGGCGCAATTCAACGGGAGAGATCTACCTGTCATGTTACAATGACGCCTAATCAATTGTAGTCAGATTATATTGCGGCCAATAAATAGATGGAGCCTGCCATGAATGAGCTGAAAAACGACCGTTATTTGCGAGCCTTATTACGTCAACCCGTTGATGTTACACCTGTTTGGATGATGCGCCAGGCTGGCCGCTATTTACCTGAGTATCAAGCTACCCGTGCTGAAGCCGGTGATTTTATTTCTCTATGTAAAAATACGGAACTTGCCTGCGAAGTCACTTTGCAACCTTTACGGCGCTATCCGCTAGATGCAGCGATTCTCTTCTCTGATATTCTCACCATTCCTGATGCTATGGGACTGGGACTCTATTTTGAAGCAGGTGAAGGTCCGCGTTTTAAATCTCCCATTTTAAATCGTGCCGATGTGGAAAAACTGTCGGTGCCTGATCCGGAAATGGAGCTGGGTTATGTGATGGATGCAGTACGTGCGATTCGTAAGGCATTGGCGGGTCAGATTCCTCTAATTGGCTTTTCCGGTAGTCCGTGGACACTGGCGACTTATATGGTGGAAGGTGGCAGCAGTAAGGCATTCACTAAAATCAAAAAAATGATGTATGTCGAACCTGCCGTAATGCATCTATTGCTGGATAAGCTGGCAGACAGCGTTATTCTTTATCTCAATGCTCAGATTAAAGCAGGCGCTCAGTCTGTAATGGTTTTTGATACTTGGGGCGGAGTGCTGATGGGGCGGGATTATCGGGAATTTTCCTTGCATTATATGCACAAGATTGTTGATGGCCTGATCCGTGAAAATGAAGGTCGTCGTGTGCCGGTGACACTGTTTACTAAAGGTGGCGGACAATGGCTGGAAGCAATGGCTGAAACCGGTTGTGATGCGCTTGGTCTGGATTGGACGACAGATATTGCCGATGCACGCCGTCGTGTGGGAAATAAAGTTGCTTTGCAGGGCAACATGGACCCATCCATGTTATACGCTTCTCCAGAGCGCATTGAACAGGAAGTTTCGACAATTTTGCAAGGTTTTGGCGCGGGTTCTGGTCATGTCTTTAACCTTGGTCATGGTATCCATCAGGATGTACTGCCGGAACACGCAGGTGTATTTGTTGAGGCTGTACATAACCTTTCAACTAAATATCATCAGTAAGCATATGATTAATACGAAAGCGCTACGTCAGGAACAAGTAGAAAAGGCTCAACAGGTTATCCGCTATGATGATTTTCCCCTACCTAAATTGATTGCTGGTGCTGATGTGGGCTTTGAACAGCAAGGGACGATCACCCGCGCAGCGATAGTGGTTCTCTCTTATCCTACTCTTGAATTGGTGGAGTATCAGATAGCCCGAATTGAAACTACGTTGCCTTATATTCCCGGTTTACTCTCTTTCCGTGAATACCCTGCATTAATAGCTGCCTGGCAGTTGTTGAAACATAAACCTGATCTGGTGATGGTGGACGGTCATGGCATTGCTCATCCACGTCGTTTAGGTGTTGCCAGCCATTTTGGTTTATTAGCTAATGTACCCACGATTGGTGTGGCAAAACGTCGTTTATGTGGTGAAAGCGAACCATTGGGAGAACAGCCCGGTAGTTGCCAACCTTTGATTGATAAAGAGGAGCAAATTGGTTGGGTGTGGCGAAGTAAAAAACGTTGTAATCCGTTGTATATTTCTACAGGGCATCGAATCAGTCTTGATAGTGCATTGTTATGGGTGGAACGTTGTATGAAAGGCTATCGTCTGCCTGAAACAACCCGTTGGGCAGATGGTGCAGCCTCAAATAGGCCATTTTTTGAACAAATGACACAGAAAAATCCTTAAATTCGGTGTAAGCGTGTGGATATTCTTGAATTTCAGGTAAACTGCGGAGCAAATTGTGCATAATGAGTAAAAACTAATGTTACGAAACCCGATACATTTACGGCTGGAAAAACTTGAAAGCTGGCAGCATCTGACCTTTATGGCAAGTCTGTGCGAACGGATGTATCCAAATTACCAGATGTTCTGTCTTCAGACAGCGTTTGCAGAACCGGCTATTTACCGCCGTATTCTGGATTTGGTGTGGGAAATATTAGTTGTAAAAGATGCCAAAGTGAATTTTGATAATCAGTTGGAAAAGTTGGAACAAGCTATTCCCTCAGCGGATGATTACGATATTTACGGTGTGTACCCGGCAATTGATGCATGTATTGCATTAGGGGAAACTGTTCATGCTCGTCTGAATGGTGAAACATTGGAGCATGCAATTGCAGTGAGTGAAATTTCAATTCGCACCGTTGCTATGCTTGAAATGACCCAGGCCGGGAAAGAAATGACCGATGAAGAACTGAAAATGTTACCTGCTATTGAACAAGAGTGGGATATCCAATGGGAAATTTATCGCTTATTGGTTAGCTGCGAAGAGCGGGATATTGAGTTGATTAAAGGATTGAAAGCTGACCTCCGGGAGTCAGGAACGAGCAACATTGGCATAAATTTAACGCAGTAAAGTGAAAAAACGTGATTTAATGCTTTAAATGCCATGTTCAAAGGCTTCACTTTTGCCCCCACTCTGTTCTACATTTGGGGGGTGAAAAGAAGTGGCTATCGGTGCGTGTATGCAGGGGTGCTGTCATTCGGCATATCCGTCGCACTCGATGCTTTGCAAACGATAAACACACTGTAAGGATAATCTATGAATAAGACTGAATTAGTTGATGCAATCGCAGAAAGCACAGACCTGACTAAAGCTCAGGCAAAGGCTGCTCTGGAATCAACTTTGAATGCAATCACCGAATCCCTGAAAGCGGGTGATTCAGTACAACTGGTAGGTTTTGGGACTTTCAAAGTTAACCATCGTGCAGAACGTACGGGTCGTAACCCGCAAACCGGTAAAGAAATTACAATCGCGGCTGCAAACGTACCTGCTTTCTCTGCTGGTAAGGCTTTGAAAGACGCAGTTAAATAATTTCATTGCAAAAAAGAAAAAATAGAAGGGGTATTATTTATCCCCTTTTGTTGGTTCGTCAGGGGCTGATGACACTAGGATTCGTCTTCGCGCTCAGCGCCTGTACCAATCAACCTAAACAACCTTCTTTCAGCGCAAGTGGATTCATTGCAGATGATGGCGTTGTCCGCTTGTGGCGTCTCAACGATCAGGATAGTAAACCTCGGGTGCTGATGAGTGTTTACAGCCCCTACCGTAATGACAATACCGTCGTGACTTTTTATGAATATAAACAGGGCGATTTGCGCCAAATTCGTCGTGAAATTTTGAGTGATAAAAATCCACTGTCTGAACAACTTCGTTTGGATAAATCCGGTGAGGTGATTTTTATGCAAAAGCAGTCGAAAGCGCGGCGTGAACTCCTCTCCAGCGATGATATTGTTCGTATGCAGTTTGACGCTAAACGAACGCTTGAATTAAGTGACGCGTTGATCGTGGGAAATGTACGTTTGATGCAAGGGCACTGGAATAACGGTAAAGTTACTACCTGTGCAGGTGAAACGATTTCTGTAGAGTTTGAACCTTACGCGAGGTCATGGCTTGAACAGCGCGAAAAAAGCAGCTACGGCCAATTAACCATTGCTTGGTTGGAAGCGCCTGTTGGCCGAGAATTATTGTTGGTAGCCAATAATGACTTTTGTCGTTGGGAACCGACGAAGGACAGCCTCTGACCTTCGTCAGTTTTATGATTACTTCAATCGGTTAATTGCTCGATATCCGATATCCTTACGGTAAAAACAGTTATTCCATTCAATCTCTTCTGCTTGTTGGTAGGCATTTTTCTGTGCATCTATAATGGTTTCACCCAATGCTGTAACACACAGAACGCGTCCACCGGCGGTAATAACTTCACTACCTTTCACTGCCGTACCTGCATGGAAAACCTTGCTACTTTCATTTTCTTGTTGGGGCAAGCCATGAATAATATCCCCTTTGTGATAATCAGCAGGATACCCGCCGGCAGCGAGTACCACACCCAGAGCAGGGCGTTCATCCCAATGAGAAGTTTTACCCGCAAGCTCTCCTTTTGCACCAGCTAGACAGAGTTCAACCAGATCAGAGCGCATACGCATCATGATGGGTTGAGTTTCCGGATCACCAAAGCGACAGTTAAATTCAATGACTTTTGGTTCGCCATTTTCGTTGATCATCAAACCGGCATAAAGAAAACCGGTATAGACATGCCCCTCAGCAGCCATACCATTAACGGTAGGATAAATAATCTCTTCCATAATACGCTGGTGGATTTCATCGGTGACGACCGCAGCGGGAGAATAGGCTCCCATACCGCCGGTATTTGGACCCGTGTCACCGTCACCTATGCGTTTATGATCCTGACTGGTCGCCATTGGAATAACGTTCTTGCCATCGACCATAACGATAAAACTAGCTTCTTCACCCGTTAAAAATTCTTCAATAACAATACGGTGGCCTGCATCACCAAACGCATTTCCTGCTAGCATATCTTTTATGGCGGATTGGGCTTCTTCCTGTGTCATCGCAACAATTACACCTTTACCCGCAGCCAGCCCGTCAGCTTTTATAACAATAGGGACGCCGATTTTATCCAAGTAGTTAAGAGCCGGTTCGATTTTTGTAAAATTCTGATAAGCCGCAGTTGGGATTTGATGGCGAGCCAGAAAATCTTTGGTGAAGGCTTTTGAACCTTCTAATTGAGCGGCCGCTTGAGTTGGGCCAAAAATAGTTAACCCAGCTTTTTGGAATGCATCGACAATACCTATTACCAGTGGCGCTTCAGGACCAACGATAGTCAGCCCAATATCATGGCTTTGTGCAAATACCAACAAACCGTTGATATCTGTCGCTGAGATGTCAATATTTTCGAGATTGCTTTCTAGAGCAGTTCCCGCATTTCCTGGAGCGACATAGACTTTATCAGCTAAAGGAGATTGGGCTGCTTTCCATGCCAGAGCATGTTCGCGTCCACCGCTACCAACAATTAAAATATTCATCAGATTAACTCCTGCTTATTGATTAGTGGCGAAAGTGGCGCATGCCGGTGAAAATCATAGCAATACCGTGTTCATCAGCCGCGGCAATCACTTCGTCGTCACGGATTGAACCGCCGGGTTGGATAATGCAACTCACGCCGACAACTGCGGCGGCATCAATACCGTCACGGAATGGGAAAAATGCGTCAGACGCCATTGCACATCCCTGAACTTCCAAGCCTTCATCGGCTGCTTTGATCCCTGCAATTTTTGCGGAATAGACACGGCTCATTTGGCCTGCGCCAATACCGATGGTCATATCATTTTTTGCGTAAACAATGGCATTGGATTTGACAAACTTAGCAACCTTCCAGCAGAACAGAGCATCTTTCATTTCTTGCTCAGTAGGTTGACGTTTGGAAACTACACGTAAGTTAGTTGCTGCTACCATTCCAAGATCGCGATCTTGTACCAACAGACCTCCGTTAACTCGTTTAAAATCAAGGCCGGCAATTCGGGTTTCCCATTCACCACATACCAGAACGCGGACATTTTGCTTAGTAGCCAATATCGGCAATGCCTCTTCATCCACTGAGGGGGCGATAATCACCTCTACAAATTGGCGGTCGATAATGGTTTGTGCGGTCTTAGCATCAAGTTCACGGTTGAAAGCAATAATACCGCCGAAAGCGGAGGTTGGATCTGTTTTGAATGCGCGATCATAAGCTTCGTGAATATCTTTCCCAATGGCTACACCGCAGGGGTTAGCATGCTTAACAATAACGCATGCGGACTCGGTGAATTCTTTAACGCATTCCAGGGCTGCATCTGTATCTGCAATGTTATTATAGGAAAGAGCTTTACCTTGTAACTGAGTTGCAGTTGCAATAGATGATTCAGAGAGATTTTCTTCTATATAGAAGGCAGCATCCTGATGACTGTTCTCACCGTAGCGCATATCCTGTTTTTTAATAAAATTCAAATTCAGAGTACGGGGGAAACGTCCTGATGGCTGAGTAGTATCACCATAATAAGGAGGAACCAGCTTGCCAAAATAGTTAGCAATCATGCTGTCATAAGCAGCGGTGTGTTCAAAAGCCTTAATGGCTAAATCGAAGCGGGTCGATTGTGTTAATGACCCCTGATTGTTATCCATCTCTTCAATGATTTTTTCATAATCATTACTATTAACCACAATTGCTACATCTTTATGGTTCTTAGCCGCAGAACGAACCATAGTTGGGCCGCCGATATCAATGTTTTCAACAGCATCTGCTAAAGTGCAATCGGGTTTAGCTACGGTCTGGGCGAATGGATATAGATTCACAACCACCATATCGATCGGTGAGATTTGGTGTTGTGCCATGATTTCATCATCTTGTCCACGGCGGCCAAGGATTCCGCCATGTACTTTAGGATGCAACGTCTTAACACGGCCATCCATCATTTCAGGAAAGCCGGTGTAATCTGAAACTTCAGTAACTTTTAGATCTGATTCAGCGAGTAAACGAGCTGTGCCACCAGTGGAAAGCAATTCGACACCGCGTTGAGATAAGGCTTTTGCAAATTCAACAACCCCTGATTTATCGGAAACACTAAGCAGGGCACGACGGATTGGACGAAGCTGTTGCATTGATTTGATCCCTTGGATTTTGTAAGGCAGTAAGCAGTAACATGTTATTGGGAAGAACCCACTATATCAGGACATAAAAAATGGGCACTGCAATAACATTTCAATATAGTCAGATAAAATCGCTTGATGATTTTAACCACGGGATTGTAACGAAAACGTTTGCGTGATGCTCGATAAATTTTCATCCAACTAGCCATTTGTGGATAAATCTGTTGGTAAGTAGGTATAAGGTGGCGTGTTGCTGTGGAATTAATCAAACGATCAATTTTTTTCAAAATAATTATTGCCAGCGCCAGAGAACTCCCTATAATGCGCCACCACTGACCGACACAACGCTGATAAACATTGTG
>NZ_JFGV01000054.1:0-35569 GCF_000612035.1 Photorhabdus aegyptia
TAAACCAAGGTTTTTTATAAACTCACTTTTATTAGGGATATCTGCGCCATTTTGGTTTTTTGACAATCTGCTGTTAGCATTATCTGTGGCCCTGTTTGCTTCATCATGAGCATTTTTAGCTGCTACATTTGCCGTATTTGCAAAATCGTATGCTTCCTTAATTGCTTTTGGCGTCGCAGCTAAGGTTTCACTTGTGCTATTTGTCGCACTACTCAGTTGTACAATCCCTTTCTGAGTCAATGAGGCATCAGAAACACCACTTAATTTGCTTTCAGCGATTTTTCTAACGTCATGAACCGCTTTTGGAGTCGCCGCTTGATCTTCTCTGTCCGAATTTGTCGCGCTGTTGAGTTGCGATATACCTTTCTGCGTTAATGAAGCATCAGGGATTTCCGTAGTAATTTTCTGTTTTAATGCTAAATCCAATTGCGCTACGAGTTTCTCCAAGTCACCATCATCCATAACGTCTTCACCAGTTTTTTCCGCAATATATTTCCCAATTACGGCAGCAATAACCGAAGATTGGCGCCAAACTTTATTTAAGCGCTCACTCCTTGCTATTCCTGATTTAAAACCCTCCTCAATAAAATCTGAACTTTCATATTCTTCTTGTGATAAAGTATTCGCGTTTTCACCAATGGCAAATGCTTTAAAATCACTTTTAGCCATTTCTAACCCTCCACTATATGGTAATTAACCGTTATCCCCATAGGTTTAAGCGAGAGATAACCCTGATGGATGATTTCTTTCGTAATCGTACTGATTGATTTACCTTTAATAGTTACTGTGAATGACATATCCAAGTTATCTTCGAAGGATACCGATAGGCCATTATTTGAATGAATAAAACTCAGGATGTTATTAAGTGACCCAGCCGTTCCATCCCAGTTATTTGCGCCTATTTTGGCTTTGATGACGATCCGATAATTATCATCATCCAGTTTGATATAACTTTTATCACTGTCAAACCGCCCTTTCCATTGACCACTATCAAATCCCAAGTCAGTAATATCAAAGGAGAAGTAATAGGATTCAATTGGAGTTTGGATCATGCGATTTCTTCCTACCCATTCTCCAATAATATCAAGCTGTTTGCCCACCGCTTTATCAAGATCAAAACTGCTAATTAGTAAATCTGTTGTCAGCGCATTCTGGTTGAAAATATCAGTCACAGCTTCAAGCATCCTGACATATTTTTTACCTTCCATGTGATATGCAGGAATTAGCTTCATATATTTGTTCATTCGAGCACCGTTACTATTTTAATATTTTCAGGTGAACACGTCGGCGCTTGATTAAATGCGATGTCAATGTTCGCCGTTCCGGTTGTCGATGCTGATTTTCCCACTGTCACAGATAATACTTCATATGTCTGTCCACCGTTTTTATTGCATAAGTTTGCCGGTACAAATAAACGAGTAACATATATTCCATCACCGATATAAAGGGATTTTATATAGTTAGATATTTCGTTACGAATATTATTGCCAATATCTGATGTATATCCGATAAAGGGTTTTATGTGTATTTCAACGTAAATTGGCACCAGTGTAGGGCGATAGAAGTTAATCGTTTTTTTATTGCCATAATCATCGGTAATCGTTTCAGAGGTGGTGCCAAATGTCGGTATACCCGGCGTTTTCTTTATCAGGATGGTCCGAGCAATCTCTTTCGAGTCTCCACCATCAATGACAAGTGCAATGCTATGAGCAGGTATGCCGTTCTCATCCGTGTTGTCCGAGTCGTTGTCATATCCCCGGTAACGTGAAACCCCATGCAGATTGGCAATTGCCCCCACCAGTCCATCCATAATGGTTCTCGAAGGCAGCGCAACGGAAACCGCTTGCCGTATTCTCAGCTCTATATCGGTTTCAATTCCCCGACCAAGTGTAGCTGCAACCGGGTTCGTCACGGTTTGCCAGCCCAATGTCGGCGTAGCAATTTGGTTAACCGTGTGAGGCAATGCGCCAATAGCGCCCGATTTTTGACAAACCGCCGTCACAATTGCTTGCCCGTGTGTGTCTATAATTACTTCATCCGGTAGCGACCAAGTGTTTCCCGCATCATCCCGGACGGAAGCGTTGCGGATAACCGTACCCGCTCGACCTGTAACCAAAACATCCACCGTTGAGTTACTAGAGCTTTTTCTGGTGATGCCGTTGATTTTGACATTACGGGAAAGCCCTTCGCCCACCGCTGTTGTCGGGCTAAATGAGTTATAGGAGGCAATGGTTGCGTTATTACAACCGTGAATAACGTATGCTATCAACGATAAAAAAACACCGTCTTTACTGTCAGATTCAATGTAAATATCGTCCCCATAAATATCCCTGAATATCGTCTTCCAGCTATTCAAGATGGTTTGATAATCAGGAGCATTGATCCCATTTTTATCAATAGCAGGTAACATGGTGTTGATAATACTTTCATACATCAGCAGTTACTCCTGTCTGGCCATAAATCGTGTCAATCGTGACTGTAATGGTGATTTTTCTTGTTTCAGGGTTTCTTGCACTGCGGTATTGGGTAATACGCTCTACACCCGGCGTTTGCAGTATTCGCTGTCTAATAATCAGGTCATAAAAACCCGATGTGCCTTTACCCAATACGCTGTCGTAATCTGTCCCCTCCCGGTTATCAAGAAACCATTCTCCACTACGCAACATCAGGCGAGTTTTCACCGCTTGTGCGACCGCCTCCGGTGAATTGATAAGAAAACCCGCCTCTCCACGACCAAATACATAGTCGTTGTCAATTTCTCTTCGATATCTCATTGAGGTTTCCCCGTCTTGCCGCCACCTGATTGCACACCACTATGTACATGGTTTTTAAGGCTAATCCCTGCCGCTGTCACATCATTACTCACTGTGACTGGGCCTTGCATGGTTGCGGAGCCACCACCAGCGCCCATGCCCTGTGATAAGTTGCCGTTAATGGTGACGTTGCCATTTAGGATGATGTCAGGTGAAGTGATTTCAGTGCTGCCATTAGCTGTAGCGATAAGTTTTGCCGGTGTGATAACCGTGATGTTATGGCTGTTGGGATCGAGTTCGATATACGCCGCACCATCATCACTTCTCAGTTGCGCGGTGTGAGTGCTGATATTCGATATTTTTTGCTGCTGAGATTGTGGGCCAACAATCGCAAATCCATCGGATAAGTTATGCTGCCTGGGGTCCACCGGCTCTTGTACTCCGCCAGATTGCCACCAATAATCGATGCAACGATCAGCAAATACGACTAAGCATTCATCACCAGCTCTTATCGGGAAGGTTAACGTTACGCCACCTCCCCTTGGGAATATAACCGGCACATCCACTAATAGCGGCAAGGATACCGATTCCAGCTCCCCATCTTTTTGCCTGATTTTCCATCTGATGGCCGGTTGCGCGGTAACTGTTACCGCATCAGCATCAAATGATTGAATAATGCAAGGCAAAGAGACATACAATCCGGCGCTAATCATTTCTTGCATAGCAAAAAAGACCGCTTCGGGTCTATTGAGTCGTTCGTCAGTGTTTATCATTCGCTCTCTGCCTTATCCTTCTTGTGAGTTGATTGATTCAGCAAAGTATGATCACTCTTGGCGATACACATTATTGTCATGTACCACTCTGTTTCGCGGGTATCGCCGGAGTACTCCACATTGAAGGCAATGTAATCACCGTCAGCGTCCAACATTGCCGGTTGTGTTTTTGCATCCTTATGATCGCCAGACTGAGCAGCTTGTTTAGTCGCCGGATCAACCGGTTTGATTGAGCGATTATCCAGTCGGATTAATGCACCCGGGCGGATATTCGGATTAATTAAGCATTTAACGTTAATACCTGAGCCAATAGTTTGTTCAGGCATACCAATAAGACCTGTTTTTGATGTAAGGACAATGGCTTCAGTTAAGTATTTATTTTTGGGTACAATATGTAGCTTGTTATCTTCATAGCGCCAATTAGCATCACATTGTTTTGCCAGATTAGAAACTTCATTGCGGTGCATGCCAAAAAGCACTTTTCCCCTGGGTGATGCTGATTTACTGAATTCAGGACGTAGACCTGCCGTAATGCCATATTTGGCAATATCACGCATTAGCAAATGATCTAAATCTGCTTGCGAATACCCAGCCGCAATGGTGGTATTCACGGTCGCGTAATTATGTGCTTCATCCCCGTCCGCTGCATGAATCACAACACAAGTATCCGTTGCGTTGTCTCTTTTTACATACGTGTACTGAATTTGGCCTGAGAATATTTGTCCTGAGTTCTCCTTGTAACCCGCCACAAATTTAATCTTTTTAAATTCATTTTTACGTAATTTATTACTGGTTTCGTTATTGAGGTTATATATAGTAAAAATACCGGTAGCAAGATTGGAAGATTCCGTTCTGCTAATGTTAAATGTGATTTTCAGGTCTGATAAATTTACTTTTTCGCCATCTTTGTCTACAACGATAAGGTGGCATTCTCTTATCCATTGTTTTGACATAATTCACCTAATTAATAGAAATAAAAGAACCGCAATTAAGCGGCGTATGTAGTAAATTATTAAAAATATCTTTCCATTATCCTCATCAAGTTAACTTACTACAAAGTATAACCTATCCTCTTTACCAAGATTATTCCTGAAAGGTTTCTCCTGATTTATATCACCATAAAAAATTAATGAGCCGTTAAAACCAAGATGACGATATTGTTCCAGTAAGTCAGCGCCAAAAACCAACGGCAAACCTGTGACGATAAATTCACTGTCCGGCGTCATAATATCCAAAATCCAACCTGCGATATCACGCCACATCAATCTCATTTTATAGTTAATGCCATTTAGCTGAATATCGAATTGCTGATTTTGAGGTGATAAAGGAATTTCTACAACCCTAGCCATTTCTTACCTCGCTCTATAATAAAATCAAGAATAATTTTTGGCATTGATGGCTTCACCGTAACTTTAGCTCCCATATTAACTACAGGTGCTGTATCTTCAGGATTTTTCATATTTTCCGCCGGAGCAGCCTTATTCGGTGATGTTTCAACAATAACAATTTCACGTAGGTTTAAAACCACCGATAGAACATTTTCACTGGTTTTATCTGTTGTGACACTGATATCTTTAATCAACATATTTTTATATAAGCGCTTCCCCGTTACGACATCAAACGGTTTATGTGATGCTCTCAGGTCAAGTAACTGTTGATATATATCACGCGGACTGGTTCCAAGGCTCAGTCCGGTAGATATATCAAATACCTTTGTTGTATCAATAATATCAAGCAGCGAACCACCACCCGCGAAACCTAAATCCATTCTCACTTCTGATGGGTTGTCATAAGCATGATCACTGAATGTCACCCCCTGCTGAACCGGATGATCAGTGATATTCGATACATCGGTATGGGTTTCTGAAATAACGACACTCGGTACAATAACACCTATCTTTCTCTTTTGCTGAGAAAACATAACTGATAATATATCCATTGTTATTTCACCTGTGTTTGCATATTTCTAAGCAGCATACTGTAAGTACGTTCTACCGTTTCTCCGGTTAGTCTTGCTGCTTCTCTAGGGGATTCAACACCGTTGACTTCAATATGGTAATTTACTTCTCCTATTCCCTTCATATTATTGCTGGCAAGTATTGGCGCACGATGTAATAAAGCAGGGGTAAATCCCTGATGATTCATCATACTGTTGATATTTATCACCGCACCGTTGATCATTCGATGATCAATAGAAATATTCTGCAAAGAGTGAGCTACGTGATTTAAATGTCCAGCCTGCTTTGGCGCTTTATTCGCTGGCTGTAGCTCTGCCATAATCGCCTTCCTGATAAATTCTGGTGAATAGGGATTACCACCACTTTCCTTTATCATCATGCTATCAATCAGCCGTTGCATCACATCAGGATCAGTGAGATCAAGGAACGTATCCTTAGAAACTCCCATCATTTTAGACACGTCGGCAATGTACTGTTTGGTTTTATTATGATCTTTCTTTGGCGCCCATGTCGGGACAATACTTGCAATAGTCTGTAACTTTTTTCCTGTGGTTTTACCACGAAAATAACGCATCAACTGATGAGCTGTACCTTTTAATCCACTGAATGCATCTGGAAACTTAGCAAATCTGGGTTTTGGATTATCTTCAAGTACTGCCCCGGTCTGATGTGCAAAGTTCATATTTAATGGATTGTTATTCCGTATCCCTCGCGAAAATTTTAATTTCTTTAGCTTTGCTGCTGTAAGCTCACTATTAAAAATATTCGTTGGTTGATTAACTGGAGTATTTAATTCCTTAGGCGCATCGTGATGTTCAACAATGACAGCTTTAAGATGATCTTTATTTAATTTCTTATTCTTTCGTTTTATTTTCGTTTTACTTGATCGTACTGACACTTTATTGGAAATATCAGCAATTTTCTGGCTGTACTCTTTGTGGATTATCGTTTTCTTACCATCAATTTTCTCTTGGTATTTTTCATATTTATCTTTGCTGAAAAATGGAGTCAAGTCAGAAGCAATATAAATCCCATGTGTTGACATCCAATTATTGAGTTGATCATACGTTATAAGTGGTTTTTTATTTGCATCATATTCTCTTTGCCGCCGTGACAATGTTTCAGCCATTGTTTCGTGATTTTTCCTTGCTTCTTCCTGTAATGCATTTAACCGACTATTAAAATCAAATAATACACCCAAAACAATTTTTCTACCTGTAAATTTCCACAATTCATTCAATGTCGCCAATAAACCTTTCGCAGAAATTTCTCCTTTGTCTAACCATTTGACTAATTCCTCAATAGCATTAAATATGTCATCACTATCAAGTATACTGGTATTTTGATTAGCACAATCCGGTGTTGCTTTTAATAACTGCTCACCCATCGATGCAACCAAGGAGGCAATATTAAAATGGCGACCATTTGTATCATGGGATTGAGCATTAATGCTCGGCAGAAATCTCTCTACACCTCCCACAGCTCGACGGACGCTTTCCTCATTGATAGATTTAATTTTTTCAACCACTGCGTCTGTTTCTTGCAACTTCCCGTATAACTTATCCAATTCGTCAGCTATTTGGGTGATAAAACTGGCCACAACTAATGTTGCGTTTTCAATTTCCGCCCTCATTTTGAGAATGCCAGACGTGACTTCGGTAATAACAGCCATAAATTTACGCTGTTCCACTTCATCAACATCAAACCTCAGTGATATCAGGAAATCTTTAGTTGTTTCAATGTCATTGCTCATTTCGCCACCTCTCTATCATGGCCTCATTTTCCGATTTAACATCAAGGGCATCATTCATCAATGCAATATCAGCCAGATCAAGAACGCTATTTTTTAACGATTCATAACGGCACATGCCCGCAATGACCGGGCGTAACAGATAATCACGCCCTTTCGGGAGGGTTTCAAAATTTAAACTGACTTGTCCTGGAATTACACTGCGTTCTCTAATGGGGCGGGAAAAAAATTTCCCAATGCGTCTCGAATAATAAAACCGACAATTTTCAGCAGTTCGAAGCCGTTGATGTCATCGAACATCAATACCTGTCCATCAGGTTCATAAATCCGACTCCAGATACCATTTTGTTCACGAGAAACCACCGATAAGCAAATATCATTAATTTCATGTCGGTTTGATTTTCCTAACGCGTTGATGGATTCCACCAAATAAGGGAGCACTTCTTCAAAGCCCGCTATCCCATCATCACTTTTAGCTGTCACGATCTTTTTCATCAGCGGCCCAAGTGCCGGAATAGCCGGCGCCAAAGCCACTGCTAAATCCTGTTGTTGAAACGCGTTTAGTTTACCACTGCGATATTTTTTGCCATCAATTTCAAATTCCATGATCACTTATCCTCAAGCTCGCTCAAACTGCCACAACATAAGTCCAATGTTAAAAATAGAGACAAATGCTGCGGCAGATTTGAAGGTGATTTAACTGTTTGTGAAGGAAGCGGGTTAGAATGTGCCTAACATGATGTCGATTTTTCCGCAATCAAATACCCAAGAAACGGTACCGCCTGCTTTGTTATTCTGCAAATCCGGTTGTTTCTGAAAGGCGACAGAGCGAGCAACAGCAATGTCATTACTTTGTTTATTGCGAATAACAATCACGTTATTACCCCATGCCGCCGATGAAAGTGATTGCGCACTAAGCATCGCGTTCAATTTAGCGTTTACCGAGCTCGTCTTAAGTAAATTAACGGTGATAGTTCCTGACTTGGTTGCATGCAGTGAATGCATGACTTCCCCATCTGCACCGGTGGTCATGGTGTTTTTACTCTCCGACATGGTGACTGTAATTCCCTCATCAGAGAGCGCGGCGCCGTTGCCAAGATCAAAAGAGCCGCCCACTCCAGTAATAGAAGCAGAAACATCAAGAAAAGAATATGTAGCCATTTTCAACCCTTATCTGTTTACATTAATAATGACATCAGCGTAGTGAACAGCGCCTGCTAATTTAATCGCACACTGAATAACCGGTGCTTTTCGTGCTTCCCTATCAGCCTGTGCCTGTGTCGCAATTGGTGGTGCGTAAACGTAATAACCTTTGGTTAATGTTGCGCCCGTATCCAATGCGCCAATTGGATCGCCACCCCATACGCCATGAGCGATTAATCCGTTTGTCACCGCCTGAGAAAGTGACTGTTCAATGTTGGTGATTAATCGTGTGACACCTTCATCAGTCTGTGGGATCTTGCTGGTACTGGTGTAAAGCAGGTTATAAAGATTGTTCTGAACGTAGTTTTGCAACCAATCCAGACCGTGGCGCTCATCAATGAAATCCCCATTCGCCATGACGCCTTCCTGAATAATGGCAGTATCATTGCTGTATTTAACAAAAACGTTGCCATTTATCCCCTTCAACACATTGGCTTGCGTTGCGGTGAGGTTTTCTGCGGTTACCGCAGGCTCTTGTTTAAACTTCAAGGTTATCGTGGTGTTATTACCATTGAAATTGACGGTAAACATACGTCCAAATAGAGAAGCAACGGTGTAGGATTTACCGGTTGAATATTGCCAAAGTGTACGTCGATAGTTTCTCTCTTTTAATTTTGAGCCGATATCAGTTTTAACATCAGCATCCAAGACATCGGCTTTTTGCACTGTATGTCCATAGATGCGGGAAACAGATGCAGACTCAATGTAATCAGCAACAGACAGAATGTCCCCATCCGTCAACGTATCATCGGCAATAACCAGCCCATACCAGCCGCTGGATACCGATCCCAGTGCTGCCACCGCCTCAGCAATGGTTTCTGCTTTGGTAGATTCGATAGCAGTAGCACCCGATATTTCATCCAGCTTTAACAAATCACCAATATAAGTTCCCGTCGTTGCCGGTGAAACATGGCCAACCACACCGACAGAATTAGGCATAATAGCGAAACGTGAAGAGGAACTATCATATGTGACCGAGCAATCTTTCAACTTATCCGCCACCCGTTGGGCCACACCATTAAGATTGCTCTCTTTACTCAAATCGACGCCGCTGTATACCGCTTCTTTACCGTTAATCGTCAATTTAAAAGAACCATCGGTGACGGCAATAAATTTGCTCATAATTTGCTGCTGCTTAGTCAATACTGCCCCTTGTAAAGAAGAGACCACATTATCTTTAGCCCACCGACCAATATATAAATCAACCGGACGGGGTGACTGGGAATAATAAAGCGCCGCAGCCTGATATTCTGGTGAAGTCAGTCCAAAATCAGCACCGACACTATCGATATCGGAATACCGGCGTAAACGTTCGTGAGGGTTGATCACGTTGCTTGCACCGATGATCAATAACGCCCCAAAGTTCCGGGACTGAGCCGCATGAGGAGCCATATTCAACGTGACATTGATAATGTTTGAAACAGGTAAACCCTGCATAATTTAATCTCCTAAGAATTTGACAGGCGCTTCCACCAGTGATTTAACACCGTATTCACGCACCACTTTTCGCCGCAAGGTGATCGTCATGTCATAACGACGCACCCTCTGGTTATTGATAAGTTCCGGTAAAGAAGTCAGCCGACTAAGTTTGTCTACTGAAAGACCGAAACGTTCTAATTCGTCATTGTTCTGACTGACCGCCACCCCGTCACGAAAACGAGCACCGTACCGCTGGCTATTCGGGCCATAAAAGGAAATCAAGCAGATAATTTCTTCATGACGCCATAACTTGGTTCCTTCATCAGTCTGGTTCTCAAAAGCAGGCGAGGCATCCGAAATAAAATCCGTAACGACAAAATCACACCAATCATCATCTGCCGATAACTGGGGCAGTTGTGCTGATGCCCATCGAGAACGTACTTTATCGTCAGGCAAACCAGAAACACCTCCCAGCCAACGACTCAGTATGTGTTCCAGCTCATCATCGTACTCAGGCCCAAGCGTGACAGGTGTTAACCAACCCGCTTTATCACTACCGTTACTCATCAAAAATACCTCCATCAAACAGCAATAACTCACCCTGTGACTGGCGAAACCAAGCTTCGAATGAAGGGCTAGTTCTTACTGGAAACTTAGTTCTCAGCACCAAGTTATGATTGATTTAATAGGGATATCGACCGCGAAAAAGGTAAAAAAATATGCGTAAGTAATTCGCGGCGGCAAATACGAAAAAGGCCGCAACACAGTGCGACCTTCGACAATTATGATTTAAATTTTTACTTATTTATCAGAGTTCATCGGATAACAGGAATTTTTTAAACCGAATTTGATGGCTTAAATCCTAATTTCCCCCATTACCTGCAACATCCGAACGAAAAAAGCCCCGATATTTCCATATATTTCTATATTTCATTTCTATCGGGGCTTATTCACAACTTTAACTGATTAGTACACTACCATAGCTTTTTGCGTACGCGCAAGCTTTTTGTGTTTCTGTATTTCATCATCCATTTCTAACTTAATATCGAGCATAGCCAAACATCCCTGAACAAAACTTTCACCCTTTTGCAACCGGGAACGTACTTCAATATCAGGTACTTTAATTAAACGCGCGATGGATCGTTTGGAAATCCCCAAAGCGTAGTACATAAATAAGACTTCAATTTCTTCAGACTTATCTACCGTCTGCAACTTTGCGATACAAGCATCAATGATCAAGCCATCGTTATCACAACAGGAAGGGCGTAATGAACGAGTTGACGCAATCAGACCTTTAAATCCAGCAGCGATCGGTGGCCAATTAACACCTGTGGCATCATCAACCCAACCGCCCCAACACTCTAAAACTTGTTGAATATTGCGCATATATTTTGACCTTAACTTTTAGTAACAAATAGTAGTAAAAATTATTTTCATGATGGTCTCATGCATCCATGCATTCGGCATTATAACAAATTTCTCATTCTCTATTTTTGTGTTTCTCTGCTACGTAACTATGTCGTTTAAATATATCTGTTTACTTAGTCTATTAAATAAAAATCGTAAACACCCCCTATTCTAGACTAAGCTTAGTTTCAGAGGAAAACACATAAATATCGTTATTAATACGGATGACCATAAAGTGTTTCCCTTCCTCATCTACATATTTATTATACAAATTTATAATCTTCATTTAATCCTCTAATGTCCCTTCCTTTAAAACGCTTAGCACCTAAAGCAACAAGCATTTTCTTTATTATTGATCAAGAATTTTCAAGCAACATAACACCCCCTTTTTATTATGAGATGAAAAATGCATTAAATAAAAAATAGCACAAATTTTTTATCTCATGGATATTTAAGTGTAAAAAATATTTTGCATCAACTTTGAAACCCTTCGTAAAATGCCGATTAAGAATGGTTGCCACACCTATGCCGAAGACCACAGAAATCAGCCTGTTTACAGTGTGACAGGCAACCAATCGGTGCAAATGTGAGATCTCAATAACCCTATTCCTAATATCTCCACCAGATTAGACCAAACATTTAAGACATCGACAGGATTAATGCTACTAACGACAAATTACCGATTATCAGGTAAATATCTACGTAAAAAGTTTTAACACTGTCAGATATATTCTCTTCTGAACAATGAGATTTTTAAACCCATGCTATTTTCTACCCTGCCCCATCTTATTTTCAGCTCTCGCCAGACCAATAGATGGATACATGCCGATAGCAAATATTTTTTTGATACCCAAAATGCCAATATTTTTCTCTGTGAGTTTTTACAAGCGAAAAGAAATCCGCATTATCCGAAAGTCTGATATCTTTATATTTTTAGTCACTCTGTTTCATTCGATCTGCCTGACGGTGAGTTTAACTATACGATAAATTCACGCACCAATTTAAGCTGGAAATCATAATAGAAAATAACAAAATTCACTGGATATACAAACAGCATTATCTGAAATGATGGCAAGAAAAAAGCCGTTACCTTCTGAAAAGATAACGGCTTCTTATTTGATTTGGTGCCGGCTACCGGAATCGAACTGGTGACCTACTGATTACAAGTCAGTTGCTCTACCAACTGAGCTAAGCCGGCGTATTTCAGGGGGCCCCTGAAAGCGAGCGCAGTATATTACAACCCAATGCAAACAATCAAGCATAAATAATAGATTATTTAAAAATATTACCAAAACACCTATCATTAGTGACATGCGCAACGGCATACCATGATTTGAAGTCCTACTAACGCAAGACTACTGCCGCAAATCCTCAGAATTGCTTTAACGCCTTATTATGATCCAACCGACGATCTGGTTATTTTTAACATCAAAAAATCGCTCATTTACTGACAAATCAGAAATACTAACAAAATGTTTTATGATCGTTGCGGCCTATCAGAAAATAACCACTGCTCATAAAGCAACCTTGTCGTTCAAGAGCAGTGGAAAAATTTAAACATTCAAGAGGTAAGCCATAATAGCTTTTTTATCATTATCTCATTGTCAAAATCACAATTTTTCCACTTTCCTTTGAATTATTACCACTGGGAAATAGTTGACTGCTATAAATGCAATATGATATTTAAATTAGACGCAAATCAAAAAAACTAAATCAGGCATGCGCTAATATTAAGTGTAAATTAAATTATTTCCATAGGTTATTATAACTTAAAATCATTAATTATGAGGTAAGTCATGTTGGGCAAAAATAACTTGATTGCACATCAAGTCTTATTTACCTTCAAGGATGGAATAAGCTGGGATAGTGAAAAAGCCATATTAGCAGAGAAGGTGACTTTAAATCATATAAATGAGATAAGTGAAATAAAAGGATGGTTTTGTGGCCGCAGTACGGTAGACAGAAAGCAATCAGTTGACTTTAGTTTAATTGGTTACTTTGAAAGTTACGAAGACCTGAACATATATATGCATCATCCCGACCATATAAAAGGCGTAGTGCTATGGAAAGAAATAAGTACATGGACAGTCTCTGATATTATTATCGATGTAAATAAGTTGATAAATTTCACTCAATTAATAGGAAAGTCGTATGGAGTTTGACGAAAACCTACATAAAAGTGTCGTCGTTATCGCTGATAGTCTGCCACTTGGGTTAGCCATGAATGCACTGAGCGTCATTAGTGTTTCAATTGGCAGAAATATTAACGGCATTGTAGGGCATGATGTCTTTAGTAAAGATAGCATTTGTTATCCCGGTGTCATTAAAACGCCTTTGCCTATTTTGAAAGCAAGCCATGATGTACTGGATGCTATTCATAATGAATTAAAATCTAACGATAATTTTAAATTGAGCCCTTTTTCCTGTTTAGCGCAATCATGCAGAACATATGAGGAATACGAAGGAAAATTATCTGCTGAGCATTCCGATGAATTGAAGTTATCAGGAATCGGCATAGTTGGACCAAAGAAAGAGATCAATAAACTCACCGGTAACTTACCACTTTATAAATAACCAGGTAGCATATATGTATTCCATTTTTAGAACCGATCTTCATGAGTTAGGGCTGAAATACCTTACCGAATTAAAAAGATATCTGTCCGGCGAGATAGATATCCCCGCATTGGAAAAAATACAATATGAAAAGCTGAAAGAAATCATACACTATACGAAGAAGGGTTCAACTTTCTATCAAGATCGCCTAAACGCAATAAACCCAAATGATGATGATAATTTATCCTCATTTGTTGAAAAACTGCCCTTCACCACAAAATTAGACTTAAGTAAGGCAGGAAACACAATATCTTCAGATAGCTTGAGTCATGCCTGGATATATTATGAAACCACAGGGACAACTGGGCCATCAACGCCTTGTCCTCGCAATGAAATAGATTCTTTAGTCAATAATAGCTTCCTGACTCTGCAATATGAGTCTATTTTTAATCAGGAAGGCAAACAACACATTATTGGCGTGATGGGTCCAACGGAATTGCACTCCACTGGAGATACCTTTGAAGATGTATTTCGCAGTTTAGGGCATACCGTTATTAAAATGTGGCCTCGTTCGCCTGTTGTTGGCATGCATAGAGTACTCAGGTTGATACAAGACCTCAAAATAACCGCTTTAGTTTGCACACCTGCGGTCGCCGCTGAGTTGCTAAAATATTGCCGGGACAACGCATGTGATGCAAAAGAATTAGGTATCGAAATCATTTTAGTCCTTGGCGAACTTATTACGCCAAATAGATTAAGGAATTTATCTCGGAACTGGGGCGCTAAAATTTACAACTGCATGTATGCCTCACAAGAAACGTCAATTCTGGCGGCTTGTAACAATACCAATAAGCTTATTACTATTCCATATAACAATTATTACGAACTTATTTGCCCTTTTACTCAGCAAAAACTCAATGTTAGTGATAATCACGTTGCTGGTGAATTAGTGATTACTCATTTATATAAAGGGAATAAACCGCTGATTCGATACAAAACCGGGGATATGGTTCGGTGTAAGGCAATAGGCTTAAATCAATGGGAAATAGAACCCATCGGCAGAGTAAAAGATGTATTAGTATTAAACAATGCTAATGTATATGCTTTTGATATTGAAAATGCCATCTTTGAAGAACTTGAATATTGTTTTGAATACTTTATTGAAATCAACAATACAACCGGGACAGATGAGCTTAAGATCACCTTAGAGCCATGTGACGAATTAAATGATGCGTCACTCATTAGTAAGATAAAACAAAAAATGGAATCCAAATTCAATATGAATGTCGACATCCATGTAGGAGATGTCGGTGGACTTATTGGAACCGCGGCAATGGTAAGCTGGAAAGCAGCACGTATCCATGATTTGAGAGATGATACCAATAATATTGAACGAAATTCAGCTTTAGAGATCATGAAAAAGAGGGCAACTAATAGCCTATTACAATAGGCGTAATTGTTGCAGGCAGTTTGAACACGGACAGCGCGGAAAAACCGGAGCGTACACGTAGTACGTGAGGATTTTGAGCACTGCCCAGGTTCAAAATGACAAATAAAATAGCCTTATTGGGATAGGTAATAAATGACAAACAATATCGTTAGCCCAGTTAATAAAGATTGGATCGTATTTCTAGATGGGGAATATCTCAATTTTAGCAATGCGACCTTTCTTGCCAATACCCAAGCTTTAAATTATGGCACCGGTATATTTGAAGGAATTCGAGCTTATTGGGATCAAGACAATAACCAACTGAATCTATTTAGAGTGCATGAGCACTATGAACGGTTAATCCAATCAGCTAAAACATTAAAAATCGAATTGCCCTATACCAGTCAGGAGCTAACCGACATTACTAAAGATATCATCATTAAAAATGGTTTCAAACAAGATATTTATATCAGGCCATTAGCGCTTAAAAAGTCGTTAATGCCGGGTGAAAAATTTGGCGTTAAGCTAAGCGGCGTAAATTCAACCCTCTGTATTAACGCTTTACCTATGGGCGCTTACGCTAAAAAAACAGATTTTAAATGCCTTATTTCAAAATGGCGACGTGTATCAAATGCGGCAATTCCATCATCGGCCAAAATTACCGGCACTTATGTTAATTCCGCGCTTGCTCATGAAGATGCCAAAGAAAATGGATTTGATGATGCTATCATGTTGAATGAGCAAGGCATGTGCGCAGAAGCAAGTACATCAAATGTTTTTATTGTTAAGGATAATTGCGTTATTACACCATCACTTAGCGCTGGCATACTCAATGGAATAACCAGACAATCTGTTTTCGATATTTGTAAATTCCGCAATATTCCCTGCATTGAGTCAGAAATTCAACAAAAGGATCTCTATGAAGCAGACGCCTGCTTTTTAACAGGTACTGGCCTTGAAATATCAATTGTTTCGCAAATAGACAATGTGTCATATAAACAAAAAGAAGATTCTATAGCCAATGTTATTACCAAAGATTATCAAGAAATAATCAGAGGCAGAATAGATAAATTCTCACATTGGTTAAATCCGGTTTATTAGTGTAATTCCAGGAGAGACATCATGGAATGTGTTTTTTTTAGTTTCTACAAAGATACATTTGATGTTCTAAATATTGCTACCTTAGGCCCGTCAGGTACAAGTAGCGAACAATCCGCTATTCGTTTTGGTGAATTTGCTATCAAAAATAACGTCGCCAAAAGTTACCAAGTGGTTTTATGTAGTACTTACGAAGAAGCAAGTAATCAAATTATTTTAAATAACTGCCAAGCATTGGTGGTAGCCAATGCTTATTACAATATCAGTGAGTTTTATATGGATAACAGGTTTAACTTGTCATCCGCATTTTTAAACTACACGCCTAATTACGGTATCGCTATTCGTGATGAATTAACTAAAGATAATATCGTCATTGCAACCCATCCGGCGCCAAAAGCTTTAATCCCAGAGTTGTTGCCTGATAATCTAAAAATTGCAGATATCATTTTTAAAGATTCAACCAGTTCAGCGGCAAAAGCAGTCGCCAATTCAGAAGTAGATGCCGCACTCACGACAGAAGTGGCGGCAAAATTACACAATTTAAAATTTATTTCTCATATTCGACCAATTCAAATGCTTTGGTCAGTATTTACAGCCGCATAAAAGCTAATGTTGCTTTAAAATAGGCAAATATATAGAGGTTATTATGTCTTTACTTACACTACACACTATTGCTACCACACCTGAAAAAAGTAAAAAATTACTTCAAAGTTCTATTAATGACTTCGGCTGGATACCTAACCAAAGTGGTTATATGTCAGAATCCCCTTCACTATTAGCCGCTTACCAACGAGCACACGATTTATTTATTGATAGTTCACTAAATGAAGAGGAAAAAGCTGTGGTGTGGATTACAACCGGCATAGAAAATGGTTGTAACTACACGATTCAGGCACACTCCTATATTGCAATTCATAATGGCGTGGACAAAAAAACGGTTAAGGCATTGATTGAGAAAACCGACGATCTCTCTCCACGATTATTGGCACTGCGTGAATTTACCAGAGAGGTTATTTACTGCCGGGGACAATTGAAAAGAAGTGCTATTGATCTATTTTTAAGCCGTGGTTTCAGCAAACAGAGTATGTTAGACGTTGTGTTAGGGGTTTCTCAAAAGAATATGTCGACAATTCTCAATAGTATTGCCGGAACTGAAATTGATGATAAATTCAAGCTGGACGAACTTTAACTGATATTGAAAGGCATCAATATGCTTTATGTCGATAAAGAAACCGTTGCACGTTATTTGACGATGGAACTTAGTCTTAAGCTAAGTGAAATAGCATTTAAATTGCAATCGGAGAAAAAAGTAGAACAACCTTTACGCAATATCGTTAAAGGCGAAGACGGCTTAATGGGCACTATGCCGATTTATATTAAGGAAGGGCCATACAAAGGGTTTGGGTTAAAGTCGGTAGTCGTAAGGTTTCAAAGCAACAGCGATAAACCTTCACACATCGGTAGTGTGTTGGTTTACGACGAGCCAGGTGTTTCAGGGATTGCAGCGGTAGATGCCGGCGCTATCACAGAAATTCGCACAGCCGCCGCCTCTGCCTATGCAACCCATCTGCTTGCCGCAAAGGATGCCAGCCGGTTGGCGATACTTGGCACTGGCTTACAAGCAAAAGCACATTTGCAAGCCATGTTATATGTGCGCCCGATTAAAGAAGTCACTTTATGGGGTCGTAATGCAGAGAGATGCCGGGAATTTGTCACATGGTGTGATAAAACACTCAATCTTCCCATTTCGATCAAAGCCTCACCTGCTGAGGCTGTACTCAATAGTGACATCATTTGCACAACCACAGCATCGCGTGCCCCTATACTCAATAGAAAAGAGTTACCGGTTAAATGTCATGTCAATGCCATTGGCGCTTCGGCCCTGGGGTTTCAGGAACTTAGCGAAGATATGTATAGCAATACAACCCTATTCACTGATTCCAATGAATCGGTACTTGCCGCCTCTCAATCTGTTATTAAGGCAAGAGAGAAAGGTATTATTAATGGGTCAGACATTGGAATAGAAATTGGTACCGTTTCTCAATCTCATTCCAATTTGTGCGATCAGGGTGTAACTATCTTTCAATCCGTTGGTTTGGCTGTTCAAGATATGGTATTTTCTCGGGAGGTCATTCGACAACTAATAAAAATGTCTTAACTATTTTGGATAAAAATATGCCAAACTTAAGACGTTCAGCATTAGAAAAATGTCGTTATTGTCTATACTAAAAAGCCGTTATTTGTCACTTGCATACGCAAGTGACATTTTTATGTTCTGTTACTTCAAAGTGTTATTTTGAGAGGAAAGATATGCTAGAAGTGTCACAAATAGTAACCTATACAGCAGCACTGACTGTTGCTGCGGCGATACCAGGCCCGGGAATGGCAGCATTGGTTGCCAGAAGTGTGAGTAGTGGCGCATTAGCGGGATTTAGTGTGTTGTTTGGCCTGATTATAGGTGATCTAACTTATTTGTCCTTTGCTGTTTTTGGCTTGTCTATTATCGCGCACAGTTTTGACACCTTATTTGCTGTGGTGAGATGGGGTGCCGCATTGTATTTGGGTTATCTGGCGTGGCAGTTCTGGTTTGCCGATCATCAATCCATTGGTGAAGACCAACCAATTAAGAAAAAGGAGTTGGCTGCGGCATGGTTATCTGGTCTCACTCTGACGCTAAGTAACCCTAAAACGATTGCCTTCTATCTCGCACTATTACCTTTGGTCATTAACATGGAATCTATCTCGTTGCAAAACTGGGGACTCATGTTAGTGCCACTAACGGTTTTTGTCTTATTCAGCGTAGGAGCGGTATTTATTCTCGGCGCTCTCAGTATTCGACATTTGTTATCAAGCCAACGGGCACAACGGATTTTATTTAAAGGTGCGGCTGTCATCATGTTCGTAACCGCTGTAACTATGCTGTTCAAAGCCGATTAAAAAAGTTTAATCTCTTACTATTTCCACGGTTTTATTGAATAAGAATCCGTCCTGGAACACCATTCTTACCAATAAATCGTGGACACACCATAAATCACAATTGCAGACACAACTCGCCCCCGGAAAACACTGCACACATTTTTACTCATTGGAAATTGATAGATTTCAGGTCAACCGGATTGCGAACTTTCATCCCCATCATTTGCCGCTCAATAGACGATGACCATCTTATCGTTATGAAAATGGATTAATTATTATCTGAATGGAATATGGAAATGAAAAAAAACCCCACGCACTTTCTGTGCGTAGGGTCACTATTTGGCGGAAGGATAGAGATTCGAACTCTAGGATGGTTTCCCATCGGCGGTTTTCAAGACCGCTGCCTTCGACCGCTCGGCCATCCTTCCATGACGCGGGATTATGCTCCTAACATAATAATATGTCTAGCCTCTATCGTAAAAATTCTGTGATTTTTTTACTGTTCGCTCAATCCTCAATCTACAATATCCTTTCCAGCCCTAATCCTGCTAAAATTAGCCTAAATAGATCGAATCATGAGATTCACCAATTTAACAAGCTCGCTAAACAGCCAAGCAATTATTAAGGCTTCTACTCAACGAATGTATAACAAACAGTTTTCTATTAATTCATCAACCATAAACCGTTACTACGGTCTGTTCATTATTCTGCTTTTTGTTTCCCTGTTTTTATACAGTTATAACTACTTCAATGCCTGGCTAATGGGGAAAAAGTATGCGCTAAATAGTGTTGCAACCAAAGTAGTATTACAGATAGAAGATTATCGTTATCACGCTAACTCTATCTTTAAACAAGCCAATAGCTCATCTTTTAAACCGCAAGAATCCGTCACACCAATGAAGCTACGGCCTGATGTTTACTGGCTTGAGAATCGTTATCAAACTATCGACACGATTATTTTCGGTCATCACAGCGATGCAAGTGTAGAGTTGGCACAACGCCTTTCTAATTATATGGAGATTTTGTGGGGCACTCGCAATGAATACAACTCCATGTATTATCTGAATGGTAAAGATAACAATCTGTTTCTGATAACAACTCACTCTATTCTTAAACCGGAATTGAGATTTAAAGAGAGTTATCTAACACTTACCGCTGAATCAAAACGTTCAGAAATGCTAATGCAATCCACCGCATTAGATGAACGGGAAAATATTTCATCAATCCGTAAGTTAAATAGCGAAAATATCTATTTTTATACTTACCGAGCAACATTCAATTCACCGGGTCAATTGGCAACAGTTATCGCTTTCGATTTACCTATTTGCCATCTTCTGCCTATTGATATGGCAGCGGCAAATTTCAGTTTATTATCGGATGACGAACAACCCCCTCATGAAATCAATAAAGTTAATATCTCACAGAATGGTTTCTGGCTCGAATTTTCTCAATCACTCAAAGGCACACAATACAAACTGTTGTATCGGATATCACTCAAAGATTTGCTCATCGATTTGTTATACAGAAACATCTGGTTGTTACTGGCTGATTCCGTATTTATTATCCTCTCTTTAGGTGGGCTTATCTACATTCGTAGAAAATATATCGCTCCAAACGCCCTTATGAGTCACGAATTACAAGTCAAGGATGCGTTAAGCCACGATATTATCTCTAATATCCCGGTTGGCCTACTGATTTACGATTTCTCGATAAATCAAATAATTATGTGCAATAACCTTGCCGATCATCTGTTGCCGAATGTCGATTTAAATAAAATTAAAATGATGGCAAAGCAACATCATGGTGTCATCCAAACGTCAATTGACGATTCAGTCTATGAAATTAAAATGTCCAGCATTCGCCTGTTGCCAGAAACTTATCTGTTTTTACTGCAAGATAAAGATCAGGAAGCATTAATTAGCAGGCGTCTACAACTTGCTCATCTGGAACACGATAAGAGTGTACAAGCTCGGCGTTTTATGCTAACTAACATTCGTTCTGAATTAAAACAACCAATAAAGGAATTAGATCATATCGCTTACCAACTGAAACAAATTCTCACAGAAGAAAATAGTGTTCGTATCGTCGATAATTTATTAACTAAATCCGAATATATATCCGACTGGATCGAGAATATTTCATTACTCAATGAATTAGAATCAGGTGAATGGCAAGCAAAAAATGAATCGTTTTCATTATCAGTCATTTTAGAAGATATTATTAAAAAGGTGTTTCCTAAGATGAATAATAAAGGATTAAATTATTATTATCATTGTAATATTAATCCTGAATCACTATTTATTGGCGATAGTACTGCCATCAGTAAGATTGTCCTGATGTTAGTCAATTACGCAATCACACTCACATCTTATGGCAAAATATCTCTTATCGTTAATTATTCTCAGGAATACAAAGAACACATTCAAATCGAAATTATAGATACAGGGGCTGGACTTAATTCAACAGATTTAACAAATTTGAATTATCCATTTTTAAGCAAAGCCACAGGTGATAGATATCAATCCAATTCAGGACTGACCTTTTATCTATGTAACCAATTATGTAGAAAATTAAATGGTCATTTTACAATAAACAGCAAACCCCACTTGGGTACGCACTATGCTATCAGTCTGCCCTTAATCATCGGCCAAGACCAATGCCCGCCGCTACTGGAAGACATTACTGCCTTGCTGGATATCAGCAATACGGAGATCCGTAAGATTGTGCAAAATCATCTGCATCATTATGGCGCTGTTTACTTCGATAAAAAGCAAGAAAATATGAATCGAGAATACGATATCATGTTGACTGATAAACACTACGATTCGGCAAAATCGACTATATTACTGGTTGATAATCTGGCCGGTTTTGAGCAGATAAAACCTGACTATATTAGGTGTAACTACAATCTGGGTGAAGCGGTTATCAATGCCATTTCGTTATTAATTGAGAGAAGTTTCAGTTTTAACGAGTTTAATGCAAATGCTGAAATGCCAGCATTTAACGATGAAAGCAGTGATTACGATTTTGGCAATGTCATAAATAGTTATCAAAAACAGCTGATTGATAGCGATTACCGACAATTATTTGTCGAGACAGTACCGATAGATATTAATAAGCTGTATACTGATATAGAACAATATGATCTGATATCGCTTTCGCAGACAGCACATCGCCTGAAAGGCGTCTTTGCTATGTTAGACCTAGAACTCCTCAAACTTTCTTGCGAAACACTGGAACAACACATAACAGACAGTAACGAAATAGAGATTAAGAATAGCATTAGCCGTATTGAGTCCTTCACCAAAAGGCTATTGCAGCAGGGTAACTAATAGATGAATAACCTTAACGTCATTATTGCTGATGATCATCCAATTGTCCTGTTTGGCATCCGCAAATCACTTGAGCGGCTTGAATGGATCAACGTTGTCGCTGAGTCGGAAGACTCGACCACATTGATCAACAATCTGTCCTGTATTAAAGCAAACGTATTGATCACTGATCTGTCTATGCCTGGCGACATATACGGCGATGGAATCAATTTGATTAAATACATCAAACGCCATTATCCCAGACTATCAATCATTGTTTTAACCATGAACAATAATCCAGCAATCTTAAGTGCTGTACTCGAACTTGATATTGAAGGCATTGTCTTAAAACAAGGAGCACCAACAGATTTACCTGATGTATTGACGGCCCTGAAAGAAGGGGAAAGATTTATGCCAGACAGCGTTTCTGAGCTGTTGAAAAAAGTGACGAAAGCCCCCTATGGAGATAAGCCATTATCACAAAAAGAGAGTGAAGTTATACGTCTATTTGCCCAGGGCTTTTTGGTAACAGATATTGCCAAAAAACTGAAACGCAGTGTCAAGACTATCAGCAGTCAGAAAAAATCAGCTATGGTAAAACTGGGGGTAAATAACGATATTGCATTACTCAATTACCTTGCTTCTGTCACTATCGATACAAACGATAATGTTCAGTAGATACCGCTCGTTATTTTAATATGAAAGTCGTCCTGATGCCCGGTAACTATCTGTTTGTACCGGGCATTATTTTATAAGTCATTGTTTTATAAATTATCGTTTTAAATCATTTCCGTCAGCACCTGTCTAAGCGTCACCAAAGAAACCGGTTTAGACAAACAATCATTCATTCCTGCATCAATACAGCGCTGTTTTTCTTCTGCCAATGCATTTGCCGTAATACCAATAATCGGCAGCTTACACCCATCATCCCGTAAGTACATTGTTAACGCATAACCATCCATATTGGGCATATTGACATCCGTCAGAATGATATCAATCCCTCCTTTTTTCAAATACTCCAACGCATCTAATCCATCATTTGCCATTGCTGTTTGAAAACCGATAGATTTCAATTGATCGGCCAATAAACGGCGGTTGATAGGATGATCATCCACCACCAGAACCATAATAGTATTAAACCGAGTATTTGCCTGAAAAACAGGTAGGGCAGTATTTAATACCACACTATGATTTGGTGAAATCAGCCGCTCAATCATTACCGGCAAATCATGTAAATGGTAAGAGTTGTGTAACCAATAGTTTTCTCTGATTTGTTCCGGTGAGCCAATATAGTCGGTTGATAACTCAATATAACCATATACCGGGGAAGTCACAGCATCAGGGAAATCGCTGATAATAATTTCACTACCATCTGTACTTTGCCCACTATATAAAATAGTGTGTAAGCCATGATGAACCAGAAAACGCTGTAAAAATTCCTCCAGATAAAGATTACGTATAGCCAAGATGATTTTTCGCTGATGTTCATTTATCAACTGAGTGTTTGGCCTATATTTCGCACCATATAAAGGTAAACGAATAGAAAACATACTCCCTATCTGTGGTTGTGAAATGACTTCGATATCACCATCCATCAGATTGATAAGTTTTTCACAAATCGCCAGACCAAGCCCCGTTCCTTGAGATGAACTTTCCGTATTGGGCATGATCTGGAAAAATGGATCAAACAACTGAACCAGCGCTTTATCAGAAATGCCAACGCCCGTATCCTTTATTCTGACGTATAAATAATCTCTATCAACCGTCACATGTATAACCACACATCCGGTATTAGTGAATTTAATCGCATTATTTAACAGATTAGATATAACTTGTTGTAATCGAACCGGATCATTGCAGATATAATCCGGCACATCCGGTTCAATATAGCAATACAAGGTCAACGGTTTTTTCACCACTAACGGCAGGTAGTTAGAAATAACATGAGAGATAACTTCCTGACAGGAAAACTCTCTAGACTCAATTTTAAGCTGTTTTGATTCAATTTTTGAGAAGTCGAGAATATCACTGATAATTTTTAACAACAACGCTGAAGAATTATTCATCGTTGATAACAAACGAATAGATTCAGCAGGCAACGAATGCGCCTGTAATAACTCCAGGTTGCCAATAATACCGTAAAGCGGCGTTCTCAACTCGTGACTGACGGTAGCTAAAAACATAGATTTAGAATAGTTAGCCTGTTCCGATGCCAGCGCCACCTCCTGTAATGATTTTTCCATCCGCACACGGACGCTAATATCAACCAAAACACAAATCGCCACCTCTTCATTCCTGTAGCGGGAATGAACAAAACTGATTTGTAGATGATGATGATTACTGGTGACGACATCAACATAACTGCTGGTTCTGTCACAAATAATATGAATAATACGTTCCCGATCTTCATGCGTTAACATTCTTAAATAATTATGAGCTAACTCATTACTTAGAATATTACTCCCATCACTGACCCGCAATATACTGATCCCAACCGGCGCTGAAGCGACAATTTTATGATTAAATTGTTCATGCTCCTCTAGCCGAATTGCATTCTCTTCCGCCGGAGCAAACATCTTTCGCTCAAACAGATATACCAGAACAATGATGACAAAGGCAGATAACACATTAAGCACAATACTGCTAATAATCTGTAGTTTAAAACCCTCAAAAATAGTTTTCAGCGGCAACGCGTAAATGATACTGAATGAAGATGGCATTAACCGGCGTTTTAACAGTAAATCAGTGAAATTATCATCATAGCCAAAATAAGGCGCTTCCAACTGATAATCGGCATAATGAAGTTTATAGTCATCATTTGCTGGATAGTGCAACACAGGTTGATTACTACGATTCAATAACGTTATTGAAATTGGGCGGTCTTGTCTTTGAATAAAAGAGTCCAATCTGATGAATTGTTCAATGCCTATCATTGCAACCATCTGACCATTGACATATACCGGCGCCAATACGTAGAGATGACCACTATCAGATCTTGCACCAGGAATAACCCAATAAACATTTCGTTCTTTACCTTGATCTTTCAGGCTGATAAGTCTGCGTGAGTTTTCATAAACTATTTTTTTCAGCGTATCAGGTTCAGTCGAGGTATTACGGATAGAAAAATTCACCATACACATACTTTGCGTACCCACCAGAAAAACCTGATTCAACCCCTGAGGCGCCGCAAGATTATCTTTCCAATAGAAGATGAGGTTATTCAACGAATTTAAATAGCTATGAGTGTTGTTGCGAAAAGTACGACAGTCAGCGCTTTGGTTCAAAGGATGATAAGAAAACGCCGGGCTATTATGGGGAAAATCAAAAATAGCATTTTTCCCATTAGAATTCAGTAAATGCTTCTCTGTCATATATTGGATATCCCGCAGAATACTTGCTGTATGACGCACATAAGAGAGCGTGGAATCATAATTAGCATTGTATTCTTGCCGAATATCCGACTTGATTTCATTAAAGATATTAACCAGGTAAAAAGCTGTTAATAAAGCGCCTAACGCCCACAGCATTAGGCCAAGCACCCGGAAAAGATAACGGGATATTTTTAGCGATGTACGAAAAGAAGAAAGATATCTCAAAAGGTTACCTAATAAAAACCGGCATTATTCAATGTCATTAATGACAAGATATATACCCGTTATCTTTCAAGTTGCCTCTTTGTTGGCTGCACTCGCTCACCCCGGTCACATAGTTACCTATGCTCCCGGGGATTCTCTCTCTTGCCGTCGCGATGCATCTTGAAATCCATAGGGTATCCAGAGTTTAAAGATTAAAAAGGCCCATCTGTTGCATATTTCGATATTAATAAAAATCCCTTTTAAAAAACAGGCACCGAAGTACCTGTTTCTTATATTAAGTAAAAAAATATCTTCACTTAAACCGGATCAACTGACTCGCCGATGTTAGCATCAGGTAAATCGGTGTTATCACTTTTCGATTCTTCCCCTTCTGCCGCCAGCCCATCTTCATCATCTTCCGGCTCAGCAACCCGCTGTAAGCCGACAACTTTCTCATCTTCCGCAGTACGAATAAGCGTTACACCTTGAGTATTGCGGCCAACAACGCTGACTTCCGATACCCTTGTACGCACTAACGTGCCGGCATCAGTAATCATCATTATCTGATCGGTCGGTTCAACCTGAATTGCCCCGATCACATTGCCATTACGTTCGCTGACTTTAATCGAGATAACCCCCTGCGTTGCACGGGATTTGATTGGATATTCGTTTTCAGCGGTACGTTTGCCATAACCGTTTTCAGTGACAGTCAGAATTTCTCCTTCTCCACGTGGGATAATCAGAGAAACAACTTTATCTTCACCACTCAGTTTGATACCACGTACACCGGTAGCTGTACGCCCCATTGAACGAACCGCTTCCTCTTCAAAACGAACAACCTTCCCTTCCGCGGAGAACAACATAACTTCGTTATTACCGTCAGTCAGGTCAACGCCGATCAGTTCATCACCTTCATTGAGATTAACAGCGAGAATACCGGCACTACGCGGACGGCTGAAATCTTGCAACGCGGTTTTCTTCACGGTCCCGCTGGCCGTAGCCATGAAGACATACAGCCCTTCTTCATATTCACGCACCGGCAGAATCGCGGTAATGCGCTCATTTTGCTCTAACGGCAACAGGTTAACAATCGGACGACCACGCGCACCACGGCTAGCCTCCGGTAATTGATAAACCTTCATCCAGTACAAGCGGCCACGGCTGGAGAAGCAGAGGATCGTATCGTGAGTATTGGCAACCAACAACTTGTCAATAAAATCTTCTTCTTTAATACGCGCTGCGGATTTACCTTTACCACCACGGCGCTGCGCTTCATAGTCAGATAACGGCTGGTATTTGACATACCCTTGATGTGACAACGTAACAACAACATCTTCCTGATTAATCAAATCTTCAATATTGATATCAGCCGTATTTTCCGTGATTTCAGTACGGCGGGCATCGCTGTATTGCGACTTAATTGCCAACAACTCTTCACGGATCACTTCCATCAAGCGCTCAGGATTTTCCAGAATAAATAGCAACTCGCCGATTAATGTCAGCAATTCACGATATTCATCCAGCAGTTTTTCATGCTCCAAGCCGGTCAGTTTCTGCAAACGCAGATCCAGAATGGCTTGAGCCTGTTGTTCGGTCAGATAATATTTACCGTCATGCACACCATATTGTGGTTCCAACCACTCAGGACGGGCGGCATCATCACCGGCTCGTTCCAGCATAGTAGCAACACTGCCTAATTCCCACGGTTTAGCAACCAATGCGGCTTTTGCCTCGGCAGGTGTCGGAGCAAGACGGACAAGTTCGATAATCGGATCGATATTCGCCAGTGCGACAGCTAATGCCTCAAGAATATGGGCGCGTTCACGGGCTTTGCGTAATTCAAAGATGGTACGACGAGTGACCACTTCACGGCGGTGGCATACGAAAGCCGAAATAATATCTTTTAGATTCAGCAGCTTCGGCTGCCCCTGATGCAGGGCCACCATGTTGATGCCAAAAGAGACTTGAAGCTGAGTCAGGGAATAGAGGTTATTCAGAACCACTTCCCCCACCGCATCCCGCTTCACTTCAATCACGATCCGCATGCCGTCTTTATCGGATTCGTCACGCAGCGCACTGATCCCTTCAATGCGTTTCTCTTTCACCAATTCGGCAATTTTTTCAATCAGGCGGGCTTTGTTGACTTGATAAGGAATTTCGTGCACTAAAATCGTTTCACGGCCATTCTTCTCATCAACTTCAATTTCCGCACGGGCACGGATATAAATTTTACCGCGGCCAGTCCGATAAGCCTCCTGAATACCGCGACGACCATTAATAATCGCAGCAGTAGGGAAATCCGGGCCAGGAATATACTGCATCAGCCCTTCAATGCTGATATTTTCATCTTCAATATAAGCCAGACAACCATCAATAACTTCGGATAAGTTATGAGGAGGAATGTTAGTCGCCATACCCACTGCGATACCAGAAGAGCCATTGATCAGCAGGTTTGGTACTCGGGTTGGCATCACTTCCGGGATCTGCTCTGTACCATCATAGTTTGGCACAAAATCGACAGTCTCTTTCTCCAGATCCGCTAGCAACTCATGGGCAACTTTCGCCATACGTACTTCGGTGTAACGCATAGCGGCGGCTGAGTCTCCATCGACTGAACCAAAGTTACCCTGACCATCAACCAACATATAGCGCAGGGAAAACGGCTGAGCCATACGAACAATCGTGTCGTAGACTGCGCTATCCCCATGAGGATGGTATTTACCGATGACGTCCCCGACAACACGGGCAGACTTCTTGTAGGGTTTATTCCAATCATTTCCCAGTACACTCATGGCATAAAGCACGCGGCGGTGTACCGGCTTTAGTCCGTCTCGAACATCTGGTAGTGCGCGCCCGACAATTACAGACATCGCATAATCCAAATATGAGCTTTTCAGCTCTTCTTCGATATTGACCGGGGTGATTTCTCTGGCAATGTCGCTCATGGAGCCCACTATCCCTCATACATTCCGAATTCAAAGGTTTAGAACTATACCACAAACCAACAGTTTTATAAAAATCAGATACGGGTATTTAAAAATTAAGCCGTGTATACTATCTCAAAACTGAGTAAACCCTGCTCAGAACGGAGTGAATCCGCCTGTTTTAAGAAAGTTTAAGGAGCGACAACCGCTGATGAACATCAAAACCCCTTCCACCCCAAACAATGTTGATCAACAGGAAATAGAAAAATTTGAAGCGATTGCTTCTCGCTGGTGGGATTTGGAAGGTGAATTTAAGCCGCTGCACCGAATTAACCCGCTACGCTTGAATTACATTTTGCAGCGTTCTGACGGCATTTTCGGTAAAAAAATCTTGGATGTGGGCTGTGGCGGCGGTATTTTGTCAGAAAGTATGGCCCGTGAAGGGGCAGAAGTGACCGGGCTGGATATGGGTACGGAACCGCTTCAAGTTGCCAGACTGCACGCCCTTGAAACAGGTATCCCCGTGACTTATGTACAGGAAACTGTGGAAAGCCACGCCGAAAAATATCCACAAGCTTATGATATCGTCACCTGTATGGAAATGCTGGAACATGTCCCAGATCCACAATCGGTCGTCCGTGCTTGTGCTCAGTTAGTGAAACCCGGCGGGCACGCCTTTTTTTCTACCGTTAACCGCAACAAAAAAGCTTGGCTTATAGGGATAATCGGCGCGGAATATATTCTGAAAATGGTGCCAAAAGGAACTCATGACGTGAAGAAATTTATCCGGCCATCAGAGTTGATAGGCTGGATTGACAGCACACCTCTACAAGAACAGCATATTATCGGCCTGCATTACAACCTGCTGACGGATAAATTTAGCCTTGGTCACAATGTAGACGTCAATTATATGTTACACACTCAGTATGTCTGACATATTCATCTGACAGATTAATAAATCGGCAAATGAATCATATTTTCAGGAATTTTTTCACTCATTTTTGCCGGTGTTTCTGTCAGAGCAACCGCTAGTAATGATGCAGGCTTCCGGCTTTTTAATAAATTTTAGTCCTCAAGTTATCCACAAGAATCCGTATTTTTGTGCACTTGATAAAAGCCGCTTTTAACATTATCTTGTTGTCATTATTTAGTGTACCCCCTACATATTGTGTTCCTTAACATTCCATTACCACTACTCTCTCGTTGGTTTTTTCGCCACTGAGAGGGTTATGTTTTGGTCTAAGTCAAAGACACAAAGCAGGTGGGAGCGAATCTGAAAGTAAATGTAATGTAAGGTATGCCTGTCCATGAACCATAGTCTGCTAGTAACAAAGCGTGATGGCCACAAAGAACGAATTGACCTTGAGAAAATCCACCGGGTTGTTAACTGGGCAGCCGATGGGCTGAAAAATGTCTCGGTATCACAAGTAGAACTGCGGTCCCAAATCCAATTTTACGATGGTATCAAAACCTCAGATATTCATGAGACGATGATCAAAGCTGCCGCTGATCTTATCTCCGGTGATGCGCCTGACTATCAGTATTTGGCCGCTCGCCTGGCAATTTTCAATCTGCGTAAAAAAGCCTATGGTCAATTCGAGCCGCCAGCACTCTATGATCATGTATCCCGTATGGTGGAAATGGGCAAATATGGCAAGCATTTGCTTGCAGACTACTCGAAAGAAGAATTCGAGCAAATGGACGCGTTTATTGACCATTGGCGTGATATGAACTTCTCCTATGCGGCGGTCAAACAGCTTGAAGGTAAATACCTGGTTCAGAATCGCGTTACCGGTGAAATTTATGAAAGCGCCCAATTCCTCTATATTCTGGTGGCGGCTTGCCTGTTTTCCGGTTATCCGAAAGAGACGCGTCTGGACTATATTCGCCGTTTTTACGACGCTGCTTCGACATTTAAAATTTCTCTGCCAACTCCGATCATGGCGGGTGTACGCACCCCTACCCGTCAATTCAGCTCCTGCGTGCTGATTGAATGTGACGATAGCTTGGATTCCATTAATGCGACCTCTAGCGCCATTGTGAAATATGTTTCTCAACGTGCCGGTATTGGTATCAATGCAGGCCGTATTCGCGCCTTGGGAAGCCCAATCCGTAATGGAGAAGCCTTCCATACCGGCTGTATTCCTTTCTATAAGCATTTCCAGACCGCGGTAAAATCCTGCTCTCAAGGCGGTGTTCGTGGCGGCGCCGCTACACTGTTCTATCCATTGTGGCATCTGGAAGTTGAAAGCCTGCTGGTATTGAAAAACAACCGTGGCGTTGAAGGGAACCGTGTTCGTCACATGGACTATGGCGTACAACTTAACAAACTGATGTACGAACGACTGATCAAAGGTGAAGAGATCACCCTGTTCAGCCCATCCGACGTTCCAGGGCTATATGATGCATTCTTTGCCGATCAGGATGAATTTGAGCGCTTGTACACCAAATATGAGCAAGACAGCAATATCCGTCAGCAACGTCTGAAAGCAGTTGAGCTCTTCTCCCTGATGATGCAGGAACGTGCTTCTACCGGCCGTATCTATATTCAGAACGTAGATCACTGCAACACTCACAGCCCATTTGATCCTTTGGTCGCCCCGGTGCGCCAATCAAATCTGTGTCTGGAAATTGCACTGCCAACCAAGCCATTGAATGATATCAATGATAAAAATGGTGAAATCGCGCTGTGTACCTTGTCCGCATTCAACCTGGGGGCCATTGAAAATCTTGATGAACTGGAAGAGCTGGCTATTCTGGCGGTTCGTGCCCTTGATGCCCTGCTCGATTATCAGGACTACCCTATCCTTGCCGCCAAACAAGGAGCAATGGGTCGCCGTACATTAGGCATTGGTGTTATCAACTATGCTTACTATCTGGCGAAACACGGAGTACGTTATTCCGATGGCAGCGCTAACAACCTGACTCACAAAACATTTGAAGCTATCCAATATTACCTGTTGAAAGCCTCTAATGAACTGGCGAAAGAGCAAGGCGCTTGCCCGTGGTTTAAAGAAACCACCTATTCTAAAGGTATCCTACCTATCGATACCTATAAAAAAGCGCTGGATACATTGACCAATGAACCGCTGCACTATGACTGGGAAGCATTGCGCAACGAGATCAAACAACATGGTCTACGTAATTCAACATTATCTTCTTTAATGCCGTCAGAGACCTCTTCCCAGATCTCTAACGCCACCAACGGCATTGAACCACCTCGTGGTTACATCAGCATTAAAGCATCAAAAGATGGCATTTTACGCCAGGTTGTCCCGGAATATGAGCGTTTGAAAGGGGCTTATGAACTCTTGTGGCAAATGCCGGGCAATGACGGCTACTTGCAGTTGGTTGGTATCATGCAGAAATTTATCGATCAGTCGATCTCTGCCAATACCAACTATGATCCGACACATTTCCCAAGTGGAAAAGTGCCGATGAATCAACTGCTGAAAGATTTGCTGCTCGCTTACAAATATGGTGTGAAGACACTGTATTACCACAATACCCGTGATGGTGCGGAAGACGTTCAGGATGACCTGGAAGAAGTCGTGGAATCTGCTGATTCCGATTGTGAAGGCGGCGCGTGTAAGATTTAATTTGAGGAAGTTATGGCCTATACCACTTTTTCACAAGTCAAAAACGATCAGTTACAGGAACCAATGTTTTTTGGTCAGCCAGTAAACGTAGCCCGTTATGACCAACAAAAGTATCCGATTTTTGAGAAATTGATCGAAAAACAGCTCTCTTTCTTCTGGCGCCCGGAAGAAGTTGACGTGTCTCGCGACCGCATTGACTACAATGCGCTGCCTGACCATGAAAAGCATATTTTTATCAGTAACTTAAAATATCAAACGCTGCTGGACTCTATTCAGGGCCGCAGCCCGAACGTGGCTTTTCTGCCCTTGATCTCCATCCCTGAGCTGGAAACCTGGGTTGAAACTTGGTCTTTTTCTGAAACGATTCATTCACGTTCTTACACTCACATCATTCGGAATATCGTCAACGATCCGGCGGTTGTGTTTGATGATATTGTCACCAATGAAGAGATTCTTAAGCGGGCGAAAGACATTTCCGCTTATTACGATGATCTGATTGAGATGACTAATCACTACCAGTTATTTGGTGAAGGCACGCATCAGATTGCCGGTAAAACCATCACCGTTAGCCTGCGTGAACTGAAAAAGCAATTGTATCTGTGCCTGATGAGCGTTAACGCGCTGGAAGCGATCCGCTTTTACGTCAGTTTTGCCTGTTCATTTGCCTTTGCTGAACGCGAATTGATGGAAGGTAATGCAAAAATCATCAAATTGATCGCCCGTGACGAAGCACTACATCTGACCGGCACACAACATATGCTGAATCTGTTGCGCTCTGGTCAAGACGATCCAGAAATGGCAGAAATCGCCAAAGAGTGTGAACAACAGTGCTATGACCTGTTTGTTCAGGCGGCGGAACAAGAAAAAGAGTGGGCAGACTACCTGTTCAGCGAAGGTTCCATGATTGGCTTGAACAAAGATATTCTGTGTCAATATGTTGAGTACATTACCAACATCCGTATGCAGGCTGTCGGGTTGAAACTGCCATTTGAAACGCGCTCCAACCCGATTCCGTGGATTAACGCCTGGCTGGTGTCTGATAACGTTCAAGTCGCGCCGCAAGAAGTTGAAGTCAGTTCCTATCTGGTTGGTCAGATTGATGCTGAAGTTAACCCTGACGACCTGAGTGATTTTGAACTCTGATGACAAGCTATAAAGTAACCCTGCATGGTATGCAGGGTTATCATATCTACAGCTCTCCCAAGCTGCATAACAGTCTGCTAGAGGCACTGGAACAAGGTAGAGTTCAAGCTGAATACCAGTGCCGCGAAGGTTATTGCGGCTCTTGCCGTGTCAGATTGATAAAAGGCAAAGTCGGCTATCGGCGCAAACCGCTGGCTTTTGTTAATGAAGGCGAGATTTTACCCTGCTGCTGTCATCCACTTAGTGATATTGAGATTGAGCTTTAGTATTTATCTTAAAAACTAACGCTTAATAATGAATACGAATATCCACACCCTGATAGCATGGACAAAGAATCTCCGAATTTATAAGGGCTTTTAATTTATTAACAGCAGGTTATATAGTAATTTAGATGGAATGGAACTCCTCAGCCCTACGCTCAAGCTCTGTAAGAAATGACGTCTTTGCTAATTCGTGAGCCTTTGGGCTCATAATACTTATCACCTGAAAACTCTTACTATCCATCCAATGCTGCACATACACTAAATAATTATCCGAACATCGATCAATCTGTGGCTTATATTTTTCCCACGGTATTTCATCTGGCATCCTAATATGCAATTTATAGATATTTGAATCTAAGGTTCTGCTATTATGTTCCCATTGACCATCCCGGCCAAATACAGAAGGTAATAACGCCGTCCTTTTCCAATGCTCTAACAACTTTGCATAAACTATTGCAACCTCATGAAATTCAACATCTTCATGAACAGTAACACTGACTCCCATTATAAAAATTCCGGCTCTGACAGACCAAGGTTTTTATGTTCTGCTAATATCATCAATTTAACTTCTCTAGAAGTAGGTAAATTATCAGGATGATATGTCTTTGTCGGAGGCAGGCTTTGTTCAATAGCCGAAAGAATATCACACGCAGTATATTCAGAGTCCGCTATTGCTCGACCGAACTTCACAATATTCACCCGAAATATTTCTCGCTGAGACGGATCTGGAAAATTCTTACTCAGATTATCAGATGACAGAACGATACGTATTGCCTCTTTTATCCTCATGCAATATTCAATGTTGTCATTGGCTAATTTTCTTATGCGTACTGAATTTGAAAACAATTCACCACTCCCCTTAGCAACACGATGAGCGATAGCTTCAGATAACGACTTTCGCGTGTACTCATTCAAACTTTGCAAGTAAGCAGTTGCCTCTGACAAAGGCAGAAAAACCTGTTCATCTTTCAGGTTAAATGTCAATGTAGATATCAAACCTGCCGATTTTTGTATTTCAACGACCGTCATCGGTAGAACGGTACTTTTAGCCGGAACAGGAGCCAAAGACGCCAATAACGCCGCTGTCATCGCTGGGAGAGCCATTGTTTTCACTTGTCTCTTCATATCCTCACCACCTTCAATGTTGATATGTATTGATTATAAATGTTGTGGATTTGATGATCAATTCACCAAATTTCTGGTGACAAAAAAATATTCTGACCGAAAAGCCCACTAAATCACATTTCATCAAGCTAGCATTGACTATATCAATCTATCTCGGATGTTAATACATGAACTAAAAGCCTCTATTAATTTCTTTTTAATCAGTTTGAACGTTTTTCTATTTAGCTATAATTTTGTCTTCGATATTATTCGTAGGCTGCATAATTCACGGGTGGTATTCAGGCCGGAAACTAATAAACCTGAGGTTTGCTTAAGAAGGGAACTAAGTGCCTGAGGCACGATCAAAGTTTTTGTCAAAGAAAACAAAATC